>JBAYYI010000032.1:0-24915 GCA_041673165.1 Bacteroidales bacterium | reverse complement strand
AAACCCATCAAGGTTCTGCTACTATGGACTGGATGGCTCAAGAGCAAGAACGTGGTATTACCATTACTTCTGCAGCAACAACTGTTTTCTGGGATTATAATAACGATCATTTTAAGATTAATATTATTGATACACCTGGACACGTTGACTTCACTGTTGAGGTTGAACGTTCACTAAGAGTTTTGGATGGTGCTGTTGCGCTTTTCTGTGCTGTTGGGGGAGTTGAGCCACAAAGTGAGACTGTATGGCGTCAGGCTGATAAATATAATGTTCCTCGTATTGCATTTGTTAATAAAATGGACCGTGCAGGTGCAGATTTTTTCAATGTAGTAGGACAAATCAAAGAACGTTTAGGTGCAAACCCTGTTCCTCTTCAAATTCCAATTGGACAAGAAGATTTATTTAAAGGCGTTATTGACCTTATCTCAAATAAGGCTTTAATGTATGATGAGGCATCTAACGGAACTAAAATGTATGAAATCCCTATGCCTGAAGATTTGAAGGAAGTAGCGGCTAAATACAGAAAAATGCTTATTGAAGGAGTTGCTGAAGAAGATGAAGAACTTCTTATGAGATATATGGATGATGAAAACTCTATCACAGAAGATGAGATGATATTCCATGTACGTAAGGCTACTTGTGCAATGAGAATTACACCAGTTTTATGTGGTACTGCTTTCAAAAATAAAGGAGTTCAAAACCTACTTAATGCAATTACTGCATTTTTACCAAGTCCTTTAGATTTTCCAGAAATTGAAGGAATCAATCCAAAAACTGATAAACCAGAAACTCGTCATGCAAATGATCCTAAGGCTCCATTTTCAGCTTTAGCATTTAAGATTGCAACCGACCCTTATGTTGGTAGGATTTGTTTCTTCCGTGTTTATTCAGGGGCTCTTGATGCAGGTTCTTATGTATATAATGCTTCAACAGGAAAGAAGGAACGTATTTCTCGTGTTCTTCAAATGCATGCAAACAAACAAAACTCACTCGATAGGATTGAGGCTGGTGATATTGGTGCAGCTGTTGGATTTAAAGATATTAAAACAGGAAACACTCTTTGCGATGAATCTTTTCCAATAGTATTGGAATCGATGACATTCCCAGAGCCTGTTATCTCAATTGCAATTGAACCTAAGCAACAAGCAGATGTTGATAAGTTCAATAATGCGATAACAAAATTAGTTGAAGAGGATCCAACTCTAAGGGTTGCTACTGATGAGGCTTCTGGTCAAACTGTAATGTCAGGAATGGGTGAGCTTCACTTAGACATTATCTTAGACCGTATGCGTCGTGAATTTAGTTGTGATGTAAATCAAGGACCGCCTCAGGTTGCATATAAAGAAGCAATTACTACTGCATACCAACACAAGGAAGTTTATAAGAAACAAACTGGTGGTAGAGGAAAGTTTGCTGATATTTTATTCGTTTTAGAGCCAGCTGATGAAGGTGTAAAGGGTCTTCAATTTGTCAACTCAGTTAAGGGTGGTAATATTCCAAAAGAGTTTATTGCTCCAATTGAAAAAGGCTTTAAACAAGCTATGGTAAATGGTGTTCTTGGAGGTTTCCCTATCGAAAGTATGAAGGTAACCGTTATTGATGGATCTTATCATGCTGTTGACTCTGATGCGTTGTCATTTGAGCTTTGTGCTAAAATAGCATTTAAAGAAGCAGCAAGAAAAGCTAAACCAATTCTTTTAGAACCAATCATGTCTGTTGAAGTAACAACTCCTGACACTTATTTAGGTGCAGTAACTGGTGACTTAAACAGAAGAAGAGCTATTCTTGAAAATGTAACAGCTAAGGTAGGTATTCAAGCAGTAAAATGCAAGGTTCCACTTTCTCAAATGTTTGGTTATGTAACAGCCCTAAGAACTATTACTTCTGGTCGTGCAAACTCAACAATGGAATTTTCACATTATGCTGAAGCACCTAGAGATATTACAGAATCAGTATTGAATCAATCATAAGAAAAACTAATATAAAGACAAATAACGTGAGTCAAAGAATTAGAATTAAATTAAAATCATACGATCATAACTTAGTAGACAAGTCTGCTGAGAAAATCGTAAAAACTGTAAAATTAACTGGAGCAGTTGTTAATGGACCAATTCCACTTCCAACCAACAAGAAAATTTACACAGTTAACCGTGCAACATTCGTAAACAAGAAAGCAAGAGAACAATTTCAATTGTGTACTTTTAAAAGATTGTTGGATATTTATAGCACTTCAGCTAAAACTATCGATGCTTTAATGAAATTAGAGCTTCCAAGTGGAGTTGAAGTAGAAATCAAGGTTTAACAGAGTTGTCTATAACTATAAAGTAGAGATGTTAAACAATCAGCCTATGCAACAAAGCAAGCTGAGTATTTATTAAAACAAAAACAAGAAATGTCAGGTTTAATTGGAAAAAAAATTGGAATGACCAGTATTTATGATGCCTCCGGTAGACAACAACCGTGCACAGTTATTGAAGCTGGTCCTTGCGTAGTAACTAGAATCAAAACCGTAGAAACGGATGGTTATACTGCTCTTCAACTTTCATTCGAAGATATGAAAGAAAAGAATTGTACAAAACCGATGAAAGGTCACTTCGCAAAAGCAAGTACAACACCTAAAAGACATGTTGCAGAGTTTACTCGTTTTGAAGAAGGTAAGAAAAAAGCTTTCGGTGAATCAGTAACATGTACAGTGTTTTCTGAGGGAGAGTATGTGGATGTTGTAGGTATTTCAAAAGGTAAAGGATTCCAAGGGGTTGTGAAACGTCATGGATTTCATGGTGTTGGTGGTACAACTCACGGACAACATGATAGATTACGTGCTCCAGGTTCTATTGGTGCAGCTTCATATCCTGCAAGAGTATTTAAGGGAATGAAAATGGCAGGTAGAATGGGAGGAAAGAGAGTGAAAGTTCAAAACTTAGAAGTTCTTAGAGTAATTGAAGATAAGAATTTAGTAATAGTTAAAGGATCTGTTCCGGGTCCAAAGGGTTCAATTTTAAAACTTGAGAGATGGAGCTAAAAGTTTATAATATAAATGGAAATGAAACTGGCAGAACAATTGATGTTAGTGACACTTTTTTAGGAATTGAGCCAAACGATCATGCAATTTGGTTAGATGTTAAACAATTTCTTGCAAACCAACGCCAAGGTACACATAAATCAAAAGAACGTTCAGAAATTTCTGGTTCAACTAAGAAACTAAAACGTCAAAAGGGTACTGGTGGAGCAAGAGCAGGTGATGCAAAAAGTCCAACAAGAGTTGGAGGAGGTAGAGCTTTTGGTCCAAAACCAAGAGATTATTCTTTCAAACTTAACAAAAAAGTTAAAAGATTAGCTCGTCTTTCTGCATTATCATATAAGGTAAAAGAAGAAAAGTTAATTGTTGTTGAAGATTTCAATTTTGACACTCCAAAGACTAAAAACATGATGAAAGTGTTAGCAGATTTGAGGTTAGGTGAAAAAAAATCACTTTTTGTGTTGAATAATCAAGATAATTTTGTAATTTTGTCGGCTCGTAACATTAACTGTATTAGTATAACTGACGCTAAATCAGTGAATACATATGATTTATTACGTGCAAACAGTGTAATTTTTTCTGAAACAGCAATCAAAGAATTAGAAAATATAAACTCTAATTCTTAAAACAGTAAGAATAATTAACATTTAACAAAATAAAAATGGAAATCATAGTTAAGCCGATTATTACTGAGAAAATGACTAAAACGACTGAAAAGTTTTCAAATCGTTTTGGCTTTATCGTTAATAGACGAGCAAATAAAATAGAAATAAAAAAGGCTGTAGAGTCTTTATATAATGTTAAAGTTGATAGAGTTAATACTATGAACTATAACGGTAAGAATAAATCTCGCTACACAAAAGCTGGATTTATAAAAGGGAAATCATCGGACTTTAAAAAGGCTATCATTATGTTAGCAGAAGGTGATACAATAGATTTTTATAGCAATATTTAAGAAAAAGAGATAGATGGCTTTAAAAAAATTAAAACCAACCACACCAGGACAAAGATTCAAAGTAGCAAGTACTTTTGAAGAAATAACTGCTTCCGAGCCTGAGAAGAGTTTAACATTTGGTGTAAAGAAAAGTGGTGGACGAAACAATCAAGGTAAAATGACTATGCGCTATATTGGTGGTGGTCATAAAAAACTATATCGTCTTATAGATTTTCGCAGAGATAAGGATAATATTCCTGCTGTTGTAAAAACTATAGAATATGATCCAAACAGAACTGCACGTATTGCTCTAGTAGCATATGCAGATGGTGAAAAACGATATATAGTTTGTCCTCACGGATTAAAAGTTGGTCAGACAATAATGTCAGGTATCGGAGCTGCCCCGGAAATAGGCAATACTTTATTATTAAGCGAAATTCCATTTGGTACAACAATTCATAATATTGAATTAAATCCAGGACAAGGAGCTAAGATGGCACGTAGTGCTGGTTCTCATGCTCAACTAATGTCAAGAGATGGAAAATATGCAACTCTTAAGATGCCTTCAGGTGAAACCAGAATGATATTACAAGCATGTAGAGCAACTATTGGAATGGTTTCCAATATTGAACACAACTTGGAAATATCAGGAAAAGCTGGTAGATCTCGTTGGCTAGGAAGACGTCCTCGTACAAGAGGTGTAGTAATGAACCCTGTCGATCACCCAATGGGTGGAGGAGAAGGTCGTGCTAGTGGAGGTCAACCTCGCTCAAGAAATGGTATCCCTTCAAGAGGATTCAAGACTAGAGCTCCTAAGAAACATTCTAGTAAGTACATAGTAGATAGACGTAAGAAATAATTAAAATCATAGGTAGATGAGTCGTTCGTTAAAAAAAGGACCTTATATTCATTATAAGTTAGAAAAGAAAGTTTTAGCTTCAAAAGAGCAAAACAAAAAGACTACTATTAAAACTTGGTCAAGAGCATCTATGATTTCACCAGATTTCGTAGGTCAAACAATTGCTGTGCACAATGGAAATAAATTTATTCCAGTTTATGTTACTGAAAATATGGTAGGTCATAAGCTTGGTGAATTTGCTCCAACGAGAATGTTCCGTGGACATGCAGGACAGAAAGATAAAGGTAAGAAATAATAAAAATTCGCCGAAAAATGGGATCAAGAAAACACATAAGTGCTGAGGCACGTAAAGAAGCTAATAAATCTCTTTATATTGCAAAGTTAAATAATAATCCAACATCTCCTCAAAAGACAAGATTGATGGCAGATGCAATTAGAGGATTAGATGTAAATAAAGCTTTGGCAATTTTACAATATAGCCAAAGAGAGTCTGCACCTAAATTACGTAAGTTATTACTTTCAGCTATATCTAATTGGCAAAATAAAAATGAGGGTAAGAGAATCGAAGATGCTGAACTGTTCGTTAAAGAAATTTCTGTTGACGGAGGAAGACAATTAAAACGTCTTCGTACAGCGCCTCGTGGTCTTGGTCATAGAATCAAAAAGCGTTCTAACCACGTAACCCTTATTCTTGGCAGTAAGGTAGCAGAGAAAAATGCTGAGACAGCAAAAGTTATTGCTGAAAATTAATAATTTGTATAATTAGTAAATGATATAATCAGGATGGGACAAAAAGCAAATCCAATAGGCAATAGATTAGGAATCATCAGAGGATGGGATTCTAATTGGTTTGGTGGGAAAAAATTTGATGCAAAATTGGTTGAAGATGACAAAATAAGAAAATATCTTAATGCTCGTCTATCTAAAGCTAGTATTTCTAAAATTTATATTGAAAGGACTTTAAAACTTATTACAGTTACAATCAATACTGCAAGACCAGGTCTTATCATCGGTAAGGCAGGTCAAGAGGTTGATAAACTAAAAGAGGAATTAAAGAAACTAACAAACAAAGATGTTCAAATCAACATTTCTGAAGTTAAACGTCCAGAATTAGACGCAGTTTTAGTTGCAGCAACTATCGCTCGTCAAATTGAAGGTCGTGTTTCTTACAGAAAAGCTGTTAAAACTTCAATTTCTTCAACCATGAGAGTTGGAGCAGAAGGAATCAAAGTTTCTGTTTCAGGTCGTATTGGTGGTGCAGAAATGGCTAGAAGAGAACATTATAAAGAAGGAAGAACTCCATTGCATACTTTTAGAGCTGACATTGACTATGCTCAAGCAGAAGCTCATACTACATACGGTCGTATCGGCGTTAAGGTATGGATATGTAAAGGTATTGTTTATGGTAAACCTGAACTAGTTCCTTCTACAGTTGGTGGTAATTTAAAAGAAGGAGGCCGCGGTGGTGCTCAACGCCCTTCATCAAACTTTAATCAACGCCCACGTAGAAAAAAATAATAAATTAGTTAACAAGTAAAATATCGTACGATAATGTTACAACCTAAAAAGACAAAATTTAGAAAACAGCAGAAAGGTAGAATTAAAGGTATTGCTTTTCGTGGTCATGAGTTAGCTTTTGGTAGCTTTGGAATAAAATCTTTGGAAACATCGTTTATTACAGGTCGTCAAATTGAAGCAGCTCGTCAAGCTGTAACTCGTTATATGAAACGTGAGGGACAAATTTGGATCAGAATATTTCCTGACAAACCTATTACAAAGAAACCAGCCGAAGTTCGTATGGGTAAGGGTAAAGGTGCTCCAGAATATTTCGTTGCAAGAATAATGCCAGGAACTATACTATTTGAAGCTGAGGGTGTGCCACTGGAAATTGCAAAAGAAGCGATGCGTTTAGCTGCTCAAAAATTGCCAGTTACAACTAGATTCATAGTTAGAAGAGATTACGTTGAAGAAGTATAAAAAAAATTGAATATGAAAAACAATGTAATAAAAGAACTCTCTACTCAAGAGTTACAAGAAAGATTAACTGTTGATAAGATGCAGTTAAATAAAATGAAAATTAATCATGCCGTTACACCTTTGGAAAATCCTAACAAAATTATGGAAGCAAGAAGAGATATAGCAAGAGTAATTACAGAGTTAAGAAAAAGAGAATTAGATTCTAAATCTGTTGATAATAAATAATACCTAAATTCAATTCATAATGGAAAGAAACTTAAGAAAAGAAAGAGTAGGTCTTGTTATTAGTAATAAAATGGATAAAACTATTCGTGTGTACGTCGAGCGTAAAGTGAAGCATCCAAAATACGAAAAATTCGTAAAGAAAAGTTCCAAGTTTATGGCTCATGACGAGAAAAACGAATGCAACATGGGAGATGTTGTGAAAATAATGGAAACAAGACCATTGAGTAAAAGTAAATGTTGGAGATTGGTCGAAATAATAGAAAGAGCGAAATAACATGGTACAACAAGAATCAAGATTAATTGTAGCTGACAATAGCGGAGCAAAAAGTGTATTATGCATTAGGGTCCTTGGGGGAACTAAAAGAAGATATGCTTCATTAGGTGATAAAATTGTGGTTTCTATCAAAGATGCAATTCCTTCAGGAAATGTTAAAAAAGGTATAGTTTCCAAAGCTGTTGTAGTTAGAACAAAAAAAGAAGTGAGACGTAAAGACGGTTCTTACATCAGATTTGATGATAACGCATGTGTTCTTTTAAATACAAACGATGAATTAAGAGGAACGCGTATTTTTGGACCAGTAGCAAGAGAATTGCGTGAAAAACAATTTATGAAAATCGTTTCACTAGCTCCTGAAGTATTATAAAAGCAAAAAAATATTATAGATATGAAATTGCACATTAAAAAAGGAGATATCGTTAAGGTACTTGCAGGCGACTCAAAAGGTTCAACTGGAAGAGTACTTATCGTATATCCGAAAAAAAGCCGAGCAATAGTTGAAGGAGTAAACAAGGTTAAGAAACATTCTAAGCCAAGTCCACAAAATACTCAAGGAGGAATTATTGAAAAAGAGGCATCGATCCATATTTCAAATTTAGCTGTTGTTGATTCTAAAGGAAACTCAACCAGAATAGGTAGAAAATTGGATGAAACCACTAAAAAATTAGTTCGTTATTCAAAAAAATCAGGGGAGGTAATTAAATAATGCCATATACACCAAGATTAAAGCAGAAATATAAAGAAGAAATTATATCTGCACTAGTAAAAGAACATAATTACAAAACTGTAATGCAAGTTCCTCAATTATTGAAGATATCTTTAAATCAAGGTTTAGGGAAAACTGCAATTATAGATAAAAAAGTTATTGATAAAGGTATCGATGAGATGACTATTGTGTCAGGTCAAAGGGCTGTTGCAACAAAGTCAAAGAAAGATATTTCTAACTTTAAGTTAAGAAAAGGGATGCCTGTTGGAGTAAGAGTTACTTTGAGAGGTGATAAAATGTATGAATTTCTCGATAGATTAATTTCAGCATCTATTCCCCGTATTAGAGACTTTAGAGGAATTGACGATAAAGGCTTTGACGGAAGAGGTAACTTTTCATTCGGTATAACTGAACAAATAATCTTTCCTGAAATTGAAATTGATAAAATTTCACACATACAAGGAATGGATATTACACTTGTAACCTCAGCTAAAACAGACAAGGAAGCGTTATCGCTATTAAAGTCTTTTGGATTCCCATTTAAAAATCAAACAGTTACTATATAATATGGCAAAAGAATCAATTAAAGCGAGACAACGCAAAAGAGAAAAAATGGTTGCTAAATATGCTGCAAAAAGAGCAGCATTACTTG
Source organism: Bacteroidales bacterium (assembly GCA_041673165.1). Classification (GTDB taxonomy): domain Bacteria; phylum Bacteroidota; class Bacteroidia; order Bacteroidales; family P3; genus UBA10566. Next base: position 16,266 of record JBAYYI010000032.1, on the reverse strand, counting down.
AAGCTGGAGATTACGAAGGCTTACAAAAATTACCAAAAAACGCTTCTCCAGTTCGTTTACACAATAGATGTCAATTAACTGGTAGACCCAAAGGATATATGAGACAATTCGGAGTTTCTCGTATTAACTTTAGGGAAATGGCTTTAGCTGGATTAATTCCAGGGGTAAAAAAAGCAAGCTGGTAATTAAATTCAAGTCAAAGCAAATAAAAAAATAAATAGAGATGTTAACAGATCCAATTGCAGATTATTTGACTCGCATCAGAAATGCAGCATTAGCAAAGCATAGAGTTGTTGAAATTCCTGCTTCAAAAATTAAGAAAGAGATGACTAAGATTCTCTTTGATAAAGGATATATTCTAAACTATAAGTTTGAAGATGATGTATTCCCAAGTCAAATTAAAATAGCATTAAAATATCATCCGATGACTAAGGAGTCAGCAATGTCTAAATTAACAAGAGTTAGTAGTCCGGGTTTACGAAAATATGTTAGTTCAACAGAACTTCCACGTGTATTAAATGGTTTAGGAATAGCTATAATTTCAACTTCAAAAGGCTTGATGACTGATAAAGAAGCAAGATCTTTACACGTTGGCGGAGAAGTTATCTGTTATATTAGCTAATAAAATTAAAGGAGATATATAAATGTCAAGAATAGGTAAATTACCGATAAGCCTTCCAAAGGGAGTCGAAGTTACAGTAAACGATAACAATGTGGTTACTGTAAAAGGTACCTTAGGAGCATTAACTCAATGTGTTGATCCTTGCATTACTTTAAAAGTAGAAGGTGATACTCTAACATTAGAGAGAGAATCTGACCAAAAGAGACATAAAGCTATGCATGGCTTGTATAGATCTTTAGTGTTTAATATGGTTAAAGGTGTTTCAGAAGGATTTAAATCAGTTCAAGAAGTTATAGGTGTTGGTTATAAAGCTCAAGCTAATGGCCAAGTATTAGAGTTAGCATTAGGTTACTCACATAACATATTCTTTGAACTTCCTAATGAAATAAAATTAGAAACGATAACTCAAAAAGGGAAGAATCCATTGATTATCATGACAAGTTATGATAAACAACTTTTAGGTCAAGTTGCGGCAAAGATTCGTTCTTTACGTAAACCTGAACCATACAAAGGAAAAGGTATTCGCTTCCAAGGTGAAGAGATTCGTAGAAAAGCTGGTAAGGCGGCTGCTAAGTAATTTAGTGAATAAAATATAATCCGGAAAATAGGATGGCAAACAATAAAGTAGTAAGAAGATTGAAACTGAAAATGGGGATTCGTAAGAAAATTTACGGAACAGCAAACAAACCTCGTTTAACAGTTTTCAGAAGCAATAAAGAAATATATGCTCAATTGATAGATGATGATAATAGTGTAACTTTAGCATCAGCTTCATCAATGGAAAAATCATTTACCAAAGCAGGAGCAAAGATTGAACACGCGAAAGTTGTGGGTAAATTAATCGCAGAAAGAGCTATATCAATAGGTATTGATTCTGTAGTATTTGACAGAAATGGTTATTTATACCATGGTAGAGTAAAATCATTAGCTGAATCAGCACGCGAAGGCGGCTTAAAATTCTAAATAAGATATGGCAGACTTAAATGTAAAAAGAGTTAAATCAAGCGAGATTGAATTTAAAGATCGTCTTGTAAGTATCAACAGAGTTACCAAAGTAACTAAGGGAGGTAGAACTTTTAGTTTTTCAGCTATTGTTATAGTAGGAAATGAAAATGGAGTTGTTGGATACGGTTTAGGTAAAGCAAAAGAAGTAACTTCAGCTATTGCTAAAGGTATTGATGATGCTAAGAAAAACTTAATAAAAGTTCCAATTCTTAAAGGAACTTTACCACACGAACAAACAGGAAAATATAGTGGAGCGAGAGTATTTATCAAACCAGCAGCACCAGGAACTGGTGTAATTGCAGGTGGTGCTATGCGTGCTGTATTAGAGAGTGTTGGCGTTAAAGATGTTTTAGCAAAATCTAAAGGATCTTCAAATCCACATAGTGTTGTGAAAGCTACAATAGATGCATTAATTCAATTGAGAGACCCTTATACAATTGCGAAATTGAGGGGAATTGATTTGGATAGAGTTTTTAATGGATAATAATAAGGTAAGACATGAAAGTAAGAGTTACACAAATTAAAAGTGGCATCGGAAGAACGCTTCGTCAAAAAAACACCTTGGCGTCTTTAGGATTGCGTAAAATGAATCAAACTAAAGAGCACGAATTAACTCCTCAGATCAAAGGTATGATTGCAAAGGTTAATCACTTAGTTAAGGTAGAAGAAATATAATTAATAACACTGTTAAAATATAGTAATCATGGATTTAAGTAATCTTAAACCTGCAGAGGGCTCAACAAAAAACCGCAAGAGAATAGGTAGAGGTCAAGGTTCTGGTAGAGGTGGTACTTCAACAAGAGGACACAAAGGAGCAAAATCAAGATCTGGATATTCTCGTAAGATAGGTTTTGAAGGAGGGCAAATGCCATTATATAGACGTTTACCAAAATTTGGTTTTAAAAATATAAATAGAGTTGAATATTCAGCAATTAATTTAGATGCTATTAATTCTTTAGCTGAAGAAAAGAATATTACTGATATTACTTTAGACGTACTAAAAGAAAATGGTCTAATATCTTCAAAAGATAGAGTAAAAGTATTAGGAAGAGGCGAATTGACTTTGAAAGTAAATGTTTCTGCAAATGCATTTTCATCAGCTGCTAAGACTGCAATTGAAGCAAAAGGCGGAGTTGTAACAATAATCTAATATAAAACAATGAAAAGATTTATCAATACTCTTAAGAATATCTGGAATATCAAGGATCTTAGAACAAGAATCTTATATACATTAGGATTAGTACTAATTTATAGAATTGGATCTTTTGTTGTCTTACCAGGTATAAATCCCGGTGATTTATCAAGCCTACAAGACCAAACTAAAGATGGAGTTTTAGGTCTGTTAAACATGTTCTCAGGAGGTGCTTTTTCTAATGCTTCTATTTTTGCATTAGGAATTATGCCTTACATTACTGCATCAATTGTTATTCAATTGCTAACCATGGTTGTTCCTTATTTTTCTAAGATGCAAAAAGAAGGAGAAAGTGGTAGAAATAAGATAAATCAACTTACAAGATGGTTGACTGTTGTTGTTACTATTTTCCAAGCTTTTGCTTACCTTACAAACTTAAGATATCAACTTAATGGAGCTACAATTTATAGTATTACAGGTAGTGAAAGTCTAAACTTCGTTAACTGGGCTCTTCCAATGGCAGTTATGCTTACTGCAGGAACCCTATTTGTTATGTGGCTTGGTGAAAGAATTACAGATAAAGGAATCGGTAATGGTATTTCATTATTAATTATGGTTGGTATTGTTGCAAGATTACCATTTGCTCTATTCGCTGAATTCGCTTCAAGAATGGAAGAGCAAGGTGGAGGTCTTGTTATATTCTTCGTTGAATTAGTAGTATTATTAATAGTAATTATGCTATGTATCCTATTAGTTCAAGGAACAAGAAGAATACCAGTTCAGTATGCAAAAAGAATAGTTGGCAACCGTCAATATGGTGGTGCACGTCAATATATTCCTATTAAAGTTAATGCAGCTGGAGTTATGCCAATTATTTTTGCACAAGCAATAATGTTTATTCCTGTAACCTTATTTGGATTTTCAGATGCAGAAAGTATGCAAGGAATAAGAGCTGCTTTATCCGATTTTCACGGATTTTGGTATAATCTAATATTTGCTATAGTAATTATTGCATTTACATATTTCTATACAGCAATTGCAATCAACCCTAAACAAATGTCTGATGACATGAAAAAGAATGGTGGATTTATCCCAGGAGTTAAACCGGGAAGAAAAACAGAAGATTTTTTCGATAATGTTCTTTCTAAAATAACTCTACCAGGATCAATTTTCCTTGCTATTGTGGCAATTCTTCCAGCTTTCATTAGTTTGTTTGGTGTTAATTCACAGTTTTCTCAATTCTATGGTGGTACATCATTATTGATTTTAGTAGGTGTTGTATTAGATACTTTACAGCAGATAGAAAGTCATTTGTTGATGCGTCACTATGATGGTTTGACAAAATCAGGAAGAATCAAGGGTAGATCTCAAATGTAATTTGAATATGTTAAAAAAAGCTATGATACATAAGAGGACAGCAGAGGAGATTGAGGAGTATAGATTAAGCTCTCTACTTGTAGGTGAAACCCTATCAGAAGTATGTAAGTTTATAAAACCTGGAGTAACAACTCTAAGTTTGGATAAAATTGCAGAAGAGTTTATAAGAGATAATGGAGCATTACCAGCTTTTAAGGGCTTTAATGGTTTTCCTGCATCTTTATGTATCTCTATCAATGAAGTTGTTGTTCACGGAATACCTGGAAAGAGAGAGATTAAAGAAGGGGATATAGTATCAATAGACTGCGGAACAGAATTAAATGGTTGGGTTGGAGATTCAGCTTACACCTTTGCCTTAGAGGGAGTTTCTCAAGAAGCAAAGGATTTAATGAAGGTTACTAAAGAGTCATTGCTATTAGGTATCGAGAAATGTAGAATAGGAAATAGAATAGGAGATTTGAGTTATCAAATACAAAGTTATTGCGAAAAGCATGGCTATGGAGTGGTAAGAGAATTATGTGGTCATGGAGTTGGCAGAAAAATGCATGAAAACCCTGAGGTTCCAAATTATGGTAGAGCAGGAAATGGAATTAAATTTATGGAAGGGATGATAATTGCAATTGAGCCAATGATAACCATGAAAGACAAGGCAGTTGTTTTTGAAGATGACGGTTGGACATGTAGAACACGCGATTTTTCTTTTGCTGCACATTTTGAACATGATATTGCAATAACAAAAAATGGACCAGATATCCTTTCAAGCTTTGAAAAAATAGAACAAACGATAAAACAAAATAACAACTTAGTATTAATTTAATATGGCAAAACAAGCATCCATACAATTAGATGGAACCGTTATTGAATCTTTAGGAAATGCAATGTTTAAAGTTGAGTTAGAAAATGGACACGTTATTATAGCACACATTTCTGGAAAGATGAGAATGCATTATATTAAAATTTTACCAGGTGATAAAGTGCAAGTTGAAATGTCTCCTTACGATTTAACTAAGGGCAGGATAACATATAGACACAAATAAGATTAAATAATATATAAACATTTTACCGACCATGAAAGTCAGAACATCAGTAAAGAAAAGATCTCCAGAGTGCATAATTGTACGAAGAAAAGGGGTTGTTTACGTTATTAACAAGAAGAATCCTAGATTTAAACAAAGACAAGGGTAAATAATTAAATTTAACAATAAAAAAAGTTTATGGCAAGAATTGCAGGTATAGACTTACCAAAAAACAAAAGAGGAGTAATAGGCTTAACTTATATCTATGGTATAGGAAGAAGTTTATCATCTAAAATTTTATCTAAAGCTGGAATAAGTGAAGATAAGAAGGTAAGTGAATGGACTGATGATGAACAAAATGCTATTCGTACAATTATCGGTGACGAATTTAAGGTTGAGGGTACATTACGTTCTGAAGTTCAGATGAACATTAAACGTTTGATGGATATCGGTTGTTACCGAGGAATTCGTCATCGTATTGGATTACCACTTCGTGGACAAAGCACAAAAAATAACGCTCGTACACGTAAGGGTAAAAAGAAAACAGTTGCAAATAAGAAAAAAGCAACTAAGTAATAATTAATTACTAACAGATGCGGATTACCTTTAAATTTTATTTTGGAGCGTCTGTATTTATAAATTAAACAAAGGAGATTAAAGAACATTATGGCAAAAAGTTCTAAACCAACGAAAAAGAGAGTAGTAAAAGTTGAACCACAAGGAAAAGCGTTCATTTTTGCTTCATTTAACAATTGTATAGTTTCGTTGACAAATAATGCGGGACAAGTGATATCATGGTCATCAGCAGGTAAAATGGGTTTTAGAGGATCTAAGAAAAATACACCATATGCTTCTCAAATGGCAGCAGAAGATTGCGCAAAAGCAGCTTTCGACTACGGTCTTAGAAAAGTAAAGGTATTTGTTAAAGGCCCTGGTGCTGGACGTGAGTCTGCAATCAGAGCAATTAACACATGTGGAATTGAAGTTATGGAAATAATGGATGTTACACCTGTACCACATAATGGGTGTCGTCCTCCAAAAAGAAGGCGTGTATAGTTATTTATTATTTGATTAAAGAGAAAAAATAGTTATGGCAAGATATACCGGTCCAAAAAGTAGAATAGCAAGAAGATTTAAAGAACCAATATTTGGTGCTGATAAAGTTCTTGACAGAAAAAATTATCGTCCAGGTCAACATGGACAAAGCAAGCGTAGAGCTAAGCAATCAGAATACGGAATACAATTAATGGAAAAGCAAAAAGCTAAATATACTTATGGTATGTTAGAAAGACAATTCCGTAATGTTTTCGAAAAAGCTTCTCGTAAGGGAGGTGTTACTGGTGTTGTATTACTACAGCTTATTGAATCACGTCTTGATAATGTTGTATTCCGTTTAGGATTTGCAAAAACAAGAAATCAAGCACGTCAATTAGTTTCACATCGCCACATAATAGTTAATGGAGAGTTAGTAAACATTCCTTCATATATGCTAAAACCAGGTGATGTTGTAGGAGTACGTGAACGTTCAAAATCATTAGAAATCATTACTGATTCATTAGAAGGAAAAGTAAACAGTTTTTCATGGTTAGACCTTGATCGCCCAGCAATGAGCGGTAGGTTTATGAGCTATCCAGAACGTTCTGATATTCCAGAAAATATCAATGAACAATTAATCGTTGAATTATATTCTAAGTAAGATTTAAAAAAATATAAAATGGCCATATTAGCTTTTCAGCAACCTGACAAGGTTATAATGATAGAGTCGGATGATTTTTACGGAAAATTTGAATTTCGTCCGCTTGAACCTGGCTATGGAATGACAATAGGCAATGCATTACGTCGCATATTGTTATCTTCCCTAGAAGGATTTGCAATTACCTCTGTTCGTATAGAAGGTGTTGAGCATGAATTTGCAACAATACCAGGGGTTATTGAAGATATGACAGAAATCATCTTAAACCTTAAACAACTCCGTTTCAAACGTCAAATTGAAGACGAAGAAAACGAAATAGTTAGTTTTACTTTTACGGGAAAGAATGTATTCAAGTCTGGTGATATCAATAAACACTTGAATAATTTTCAAGTAATAAACACCGATATTGAAATATGTCATCTTGAACCTAATGTTAGCTTGACTATCGAACTCAATATTGAAAAAGGAAGAGGATACGTTCCGTCTGAAGAGAATAAAACGCCAAACGATATTATTAATACTATATCAATTGATTCAATTCACACTCCGATAAAGAACGTTAAGTTTGAAGTAGATGACTTCCGTGTTGAACAAAAGACCGACTATGAGAAACTAATTATAGAATTATCAACAGACGGTTCAATTTCACCAAAAGATGCACTAACAGAAGCTGCTTCAATTCTAATTCAACACTTTATGTTATTCTCAGATGAGAAGATTTCAGTTCAAGCAGACGTTAAGCCTTTAACCGAGGAGTTTGACGAAACCACATTACATGTTCGTCAAGTTTTAAAAACTAAGCTAACTGATATGGATCTATCTGTAAGAGCATTAAATTGTTTGAAATCTGCAGAAGTAGAAACATTGGGAGAATTGGTATCATACAACAAAGCAGACCTATTGAAGTTCCGTAACTTCGGCAGGAAATCACTAACAGAATTAGAGAACCTTGTTAAGACAAAGGGACTTGAATTCGGAATGAGTATTGCGAAATATAAATTAGAAAAAGAATAAGAGAAATGAGACACGGTTGCAAAATAAATCATCTATCAAGAACGAAATCACATAGAGACGCAATGTTGTCAAATATGGCTTCGTCATTGATATTGCATAAAAGAATAGAAACTACATTAGCAAAAGCGAGAGCCTTAAGAACATATGTAGAACCATTAATCACAAAATCAAAAACCGATTCAACAAACGAACGTAGAGTTGTGTTTAGTTATCTTCAAAACAAAGAAGCTGTTACAGAACTTTTCAGAGAAATATCTCAAAAAGTTGCAACAAGAAACGGTGGATACACAAGAATTTTGAAGACAGGACGTCGTCTTGGAGATGGAGCTGAAATGGTAATGATGGAATTAGTTGATTATAATGAAAACTTATTAAAAGAAGCTAAAGCACCTCAAGCAAAAACAACACGTCGTGGACGCGTTAAGAAAACAAGCGAAGTTGAAGCTAAAGTAGAAACAATTACTGAAGAAGTAAAAGTTGAAACTCCGGTAGAAGCTCAAGTAGAAATTCAAGAAGAATCTCCAGAAGAGAAAGCAGAATAATACTTGTTTTACCCTCATGTCACGTCCTAAATAAGCGTTACAGATTATTACTCTTATTTTATTTGACAAAGTTAATAAAAAGAATCTCATAAACCCTCAGAAGTTTCGAGATTCTTTTTTTTATATCTTCTAATCACTATTTTATCTTGTTTATGCATTTGCTCTGGTGTTTTCATATAACAGGAATAATGAGGTCTTTTAGTGTTATATATTTGTATTGACTCTTTGACTAATACCTTTATATGCTCTAAATTCAAATCATAATCGGCAATCATAAACTCTTGCTTTAATATTCCATTTACCCTTTCTGCAATGGCATTTGCTCGAGGGTCATACGTTTCTGTCATACTTACAATAATATTGTGTTTAGATAGAAGTTTCTGATAAGCATTACTGCAATATTGTAATCCTCTGTCGGAATGATGTATCAATGGATAATCTTTATATGTTCTATTCTTTATTGCCATTCTTAGTGCTTTGAGTACAATGGTTGTTCTTAGGTTATCTAAGACTTCATATCCAACTATCTTCTTTGAATAAGCATCTGTAACAAGTGATAGATATTGAGGCTTATTTCTATTACCTATATATGTTATATCGCTTACCCATACTTGCTCTGGTCTTGTATATTCAGCATTTTTTACAAGGTCATTATGCTTTTTAAATCTATGATGAGAGTTCGTTGTTATATGATAACTACGTTTAGGTGGTATTAACATTTTATTAGCTCGTAAGATATCAAAGAGTTTATCCCTTCCTACATTTAATCTTTTGAGATCTTCTCTTAAAATAGTATGTAATTTCCTGGTTCCTGACCTTGGCATAAGATTACGAACAGAGTTAACCAACTCTATTGTTTTTGTTGCCTTGTCTTGCTTTGCTTTTACAGACCAATTGTTTCTATAATAAAACTGTCTTGTTACCCCGACCAGTTTACAGGTAAAACTTATCGTTTTATTTTCTGCTTGTCTGTATTTGTTGACTGTTCGGGTAAAGCTTTTTTTCTTATTGGAATGTTTAAATCTTTCTCTGCTATATCAATCATCATATCAAAAAAGATAGACTTTTGTACAGCATTTTCTAATTGATGTTCCAACAAGTTCTTCTGCTTTTCTAAGAGTTTAACTTTCTGTTCTAGCTCTAAGATTTTTTGTTCTACTGTCTTGGACATACTTAATGGACTTTGATTTGACCAGTCAAAGGTACCATATTTTTCTAACCATTCATTAATTGTTGTCCGACCTTGTACCCCATATTTGGTTCTAGCATCCCCTTTTGTGAGTATTCCTTGCTCTATTTCTAAAACTATTTGTAATTTTAAAGACAAAGGATAGTCTCTTTGGGATCGTTTAATGTACTGTTTGTTAATTTGTTCTTCCATGTTGTTACTTTTTGTGTAACGCTATGTTAGGACTAGACATCAATAAATATTAAGTCGTACAAAATTATTTGTGCGACTTTTTTTTGTGCATATTCGGTAAAATGAATCAAAGAACTAATTTATTAGATCAAAGAACCAATTTGCTGAATCAAAGAACTAATTTACTGAATCAAAGATTCATTTTTAGCATCCTCATTAACTATTCTATACTATAAATTTAAGAATTTTTTTTATAAAAACTTGGATGTTTCCTTTCTATTGCTTATCTTTGCACTCCTTTATTCTCATTTTTTGTAGAATAAGATATAAATTGTACTTTAATTATTAATCAAAATAAGTTTTATGAAAAGAATTCTATTTTTCTTAATAGCGATAATTTTCGCTATTTCAGCCCAATCGCAAAGCGAAATCATTGTTGGGAGCGGTGGTACAGGGAATGCATTGTCTCCTATAAATTATTACTACAGCTACAGCTACAGTCAGATGCTGTACGACCAAAGCAGTTTAGTTCCCGGAACTATTTCTGCAATTAAATTCAAATATTCTTCAGCTACTGGAGTTTTAGCAGACCCAGTTGTTGTATACATGAAAAATACAACAAAAACATCTTTTGCAACAACAGCAGATTTTGATTCTGTTGGCTTAGTTCAAGTGTTTTCAGGTTCTGTAACTTCAGCAACAGGATGGGTAACTATTCAGTTAAGCACTCCTTTTGTTTATGATGGTACCGGAAGTTTATTAATAGCTATTGACAATAACACTGGAGTTGATAATGGAGGGTCTACATCTTATTGGAATAATTCTCCAACAACGGATTATAAAACAATAAATGCATATAGTGATACTTACAACACAGACCCATTAAGTCCTAATGGAAATTCTGCATCAAAGGCAAGACTTCAATATCTACCTGTTTTATCTGTTATTATTACTCCTGACGATCCAAATGTTTGTTTCTCTCCAAGTAATTTTAATTATTCAAATGTCGTTTCAGACGGCGTTCAATTGTCATGGGATTTAGATGCTAATGTTAGTTCATATTCTATAGATTTTAAAACCTCTGCTCAAACTTGGGCTGAAGCTACAACCGTTTCTGGAATTACAGGAACTACTTATTCTATAACTAATCTTGTTTCCAATACAAATTATAATGTTAGAATAACTCCTGAATGTGTAACCGCACTTTCTTCTTCGCTTAATTTTAGAACAAGTTGTGGTGTTATTTCTGAGTTCCCATGGATAGAAGGCTTTGAAGAAACATGGAATACAGCGGCAGTTGCTCCAGGAAATAAGGTTGCTCCTTCTTGCTGGTTAAATATCGACTCTTTAAATACTGCATCTTATTATTGGCAAACTATTTCAACTGCAAAATATGGATCTAAGGCTGCTTATATGTATGGGGCTGGTTTTGCTTCAACAAATGCAACAGCAACATATCAAAACAATGATTGGTTAGTTTCACCGGTACTTAGTCTTACTGGTGGTGAACGTTTAAACTTCTGGTCAAAGAAATCTTCTACTTCATATTACCCAGACCTTTTAATTTATGCAATGGATGTTAGTGCTGGAGATTTAGATGCTACTTCAAGTAATGCTAATTTTGTATTAGTTGGATCTGTTGATACTTTATTGTTAACTACTACTTATGCTCAGTTTGAATTTGATTTAAGTAGCTTAGTTGGAGATCATCGTTTAGCATTTGTTCGCAAGAAAACGGCAAGTGGTAGCGTATATATTGATGAAGTTAAGGTTAGTGCTCTTCCTACTTGCTTCACCCCAACAGATTTAGTTATTTCTAATATTGGTTCTGACGAAGTAGATCTTTCATGGACTCCTGCAATTGCTGGAGATAACGCTTGGATTTTAACAGTTAAAAATATAGCAGCAAATACTATAGAGACAATCTCTGCTTCTTCTTCCACTCACACACTTACTAATTTAATTCCAAACTCAAATTATAGTATTTCTATAATGACAGATTGTGGTTCAGGAGCGTTTTCAGATGCAACTGACCCTATAACATTTAAAACAAATTGTGCTTCTGAGGCAATTCCTTATCTTGAGGAATTAACTACATCAGTTACCTCAGAACCTACTTGTTGGACAAGAATGACAGGACTTTTAGTTGATAACTCAATTATAACTCCAACAACCGGTGGTTGGTCTCACACAACACAATTAGGTGGAGCAATGAGATATAATCTTTATGGATTAGATAAAAATTATTGGTTAATATCTCCAAGTATTGATTTAGGAGACGGAAGCATCGATTATCAACTTGAGCTTGATGTTGTATTATCAGCTTATTCTGGCGCTCCTACTTCTACTCCGACATATGATAATGATGATGTATTTGCTGTTGTTGTTTCAACCGATAATGGAACTACATGGTTAAAGACTAATGCTAGAATTTGGAATAATGCAGACCTTGATATTGACAGAAATTTTTCAGATTTTGGAGTATCACCTACACATCTTGTAATTAAGTTAGAAGACGATTCACAAATACCTTATACAGGAGATGTTAAGATAGGATTCTATTTAGAAAGCACCGCTTCAGGAGCAGATAATTATATATATATTGATAACGTTTCAGTTATTGAAGCTCCTCAATGTCCTAACGTATTTAATGTAACAGTAGCAAATGCTACATTTACATCTATTGATGTTAACTTTTCAACAGATAACGCAGCACCAGGAGTTGGTTGGGAGATTGCTTATGATCAAACAGACGCAGCAAGCTTCGATCCTAACTCTGCAACAATACTCCCAATATACGACGCAACAACAGTTCCATATACAATAACTGGACTAATTGAAGGAAGTCAATATAGCTTTGCTGTTCGTCAAGACTGTGGCGGAGACTGGTCTCCAACAGTTACACTTGCTACATTTGCATTGCCAGCACAAGTTCCTTATAATTGTGACTTTGAAAATTTAACAGAAAACATTGCTTGGATGTTATCCAATACAACTACTGATAATAAATGGTTTATTGGCGATGCTGTAAACTCAGGTCTAATAACAGGAAATTCTTTATATGTAACTAATGATAATGGAATAACTAACGAATACACTCATGCTGCTAACGTAATTGTTGCAAGCAGACTTATTGAATTTGATGGTTCTGATGCTTATTTATTATCATTTAACTCAAGAGTTGGAGGAGAATCATTATATGATTATCTAAAAGTTTATCTTGTTGATATGGATACAACCTATTTAGGAACAGCATCAACACCATATTACGGAAGCAATTCTTATTCTCAAGGAGTTGTTTTATTTAATGGAACAAATCCATACTATAATAGACCATTAAATGCAACTGATATAAATAATCATATTATTGAAATCCCATCTCAAGGACAAGCAGGAACAGTTAAGAAACTTGTATTTGTTTGGAAAAATGATGGTAGTGGTGGAACTCAACCAGCAGCATCAATAGATAATATATCTATTACAGCTTTAAATTGCCCTTCCCCTGAACTTACAAGTTCTAATCCTACTCCAAATAGTATTGACCTATCTTGGAATACTTCATCAAGTGATATTGGATGGAAGATATACTGGAAAGAAGCTGCAGCAGACTTAGATTATGATTCTATTTACACTTCAGCATTCCCTCCTTATGTTTTATCTGGCCTAACACAAAACACAGCATATAGCATTTATGTTAAATCAGATTGCGGTACAGAATATTCAAATCCAAGTAATACTATCAATGTTCAAACTCAATGCGAAGCAATAACAACTTTGCCATGGACAGAAGGTTTTGAATCAATAACTATAGCAAATGAAATGCCTTCATGTATGGCTTGGACAGGAACAACAGGTAAGGTTAAAACATATATAGCTGCGGGGGATCATAACCTTTCTGCACGTACAGGAGATAAATATATGGCATTTATTTGGGGATGTGATAATTATGTATATACACCAGGCTTTGATCTTCAAGCAGGGGTAGATTATAATTTCTCTTTCTGGTATAAATCTGATGGAGCAACAGGATTTGGTCCATTAAAAGCTGAGCTTATGTCAGAACAAGCGCCTACAGGTGTTATTTCTGCAATTGGAACTCCAGTTCTTGCAAACATTCAAAATACAACATTTGAACAATATCAAGGAGTGTTTACACCTGATACTGATGGAGTTTATTATGTTGGAATACACCTTGCAGCAACAGGAACAAGTCCATGGAATGTTGTAATCGATGATTTGTCATTAGAAATTGATGGGGCAACTCCTCCATGTATAGAACCAACTACTCTTACAGTAACTAACATCACAACAACAACTGCCGATATATCTTGGACTTCAACAGGAACAGAAACTGCTTGGCAAGTTAGAGAAGGATTAACAGGAACAGAAACAGATGTTACATCAACAACTTATATGGCTACTGGATTAACTCCAGACTCTCCATATACATTCTATGTTAGAAGCGATTGTGGTGCAGGTTTATATTCAGAGTGGGTATCAGTTTCTTTCACAACGCCTTCAATAGTAGTTACACCTCCAACAGTTGTAACATCAGCGGCAACAACAATAACTGAAACCCTTGCAACCTTAAACGGTACAATTACTGCAGGAACAGAAACAATCACAGCTCAAGGTTTTGAGTGGAAAGAAACTTCTGCAACAACATGGACAATTGTATCAGAAGCAGGAACTGCAATAACTCATAACTTAACAGGCTTAACAGCTAATACAGCTTATGAATTTAGAGTATTTGCAACTACAGCAGCAGGAGATTTTTATGGTTTAACTGAAGCTTTCACAACTCTTGCAACATCAGTAGCAACACCTCCAACAGTTGTAACAAGTCCAGCAACATCAATAACTCAAACTATTGCAACCTTAAACGGTACAATTACTGCAGGAACAGAAACAATCACAGCTCAAGGTTTTGAGTGGAAAGAAACTTCTGCAACAACTTGGACAATAGTATCAGAAGCAGGAGCTGCAATAAATCATAACCTAACAGGCTTAACAGCAAATACAGCTTATCAGTTTAGAGCATTTGCAACTACAGCAACAGGAGATGTTTATGGCTTAACAGAAGCTTTCACAACTCTTGCAACAGCAGTTACACCTCCAACAGTTGTAACAAATGCAGCAACACTTACATCTGGAAGTTCAGCTACATTAAATGGTACAATTACTGCAGGATCTGAAGCAATAACAACTCAAGGTTTTGAGTGGAAACAATCTTCTGCAAGTGCTTGGATAGTTGAAAACTCTTCAGTATTTGTTGGTAATGCAATATCTTATGAACTATTAGGCTTAGCACAAAATACAGCTTATGAATTTAGAATATTTGCAGTAACAGCATCAGCAACTACATACGGAGAAACTAAAAACTTTACAACCTTAGGTTTAAATGGAGTTGATGAAAAGGAAATATCAATCATGATGTATCCAAACCCAGCAACAAGCCAAACAAACCTTATTGTTAATGGAGTAAATGGTGAAACTAAGATAGTATTAAGTGACGTTCAAGGACGAGTAATTAATACAATAAACACAAAACCTACATCTGGAGTTATTGAACAAACTATAAATCTTAATAACTTAGCAAAAGGAATTTACTATATCAGAATTCAAAACTCAGATATAAGCAGAACCCAAAAGCTAATTGTTAAATAATAATAGTTAGAGAATAATAAAAACTCTAAATACTAAGGAGTGGTTACTTTGAAAAAGGTAGCCACTCTTTTTTGTTTTAAGAATTATTGTATAAGTTTTTTCGCTCTATCTCTAAATGAATGAGTATATTTGCAAGCTTAAAGGAATTAAGAAATTACTAATTAAAATAAAGATAAAACATGGGACAAATAATAGGAATACACGGAAGACAAATCCTTGATTCAAGAGGAAATCCAACAGTAGAAGTAGAAGTTTACACAGACGAAGGTGCGGTTGGTCGTGCTGCTGTTCCTTCTGGAGCATCAACAGGAATTCATGAAGCTTGTGAATTAAGAGATGGTGACAAGAACTATTTTTTAGGTAAAGGAGTTCTTCAAGCTGTTAATAATGTAAACACTGTTCTTAACGAAGAGTTAAGAGGAATGCTTATCACTGATCAAAATGCAATTGACGCTAAGATGATTGAGCTTGACGGAACAGAAAACAAAAGCAAATTAGGAGCAAATGCAATTCTTGGAGTATCATTAGCTTGTGCAAAAGCAGCAGCTACTGAAACAGGTCAAGAGCTTTATAGATATATTGGAGGAGTAAATGCAAACACTCTACCAATCCCTATGATGAACATCTTAAACGGTGGTTCACATGCTGACAACTCAATAGACTTTCAAGAGTTTATGGTAATGCCAGTTGGAGCAACATCTTTTTCTCATGGACTTCAAATGGGAACAGAGGTTTTCCATAACCTAAAAGCAGTTCTTAAGAGCAAAGGATATTCAACAAACGTTGGAGACGAGGGAGGTTTTGCACCAAACCTTAAATCTAATGAAGAAGCTATTGA
>JBAYYI010000031.1:0-25063 GCA_041673165.1 Bacteroidales bacterium | reverse complement strand
ACAGATTCTACAAAGGAACAAATAATTATCAAATGAAAAACAAAAGAGGCAAAATATAAACCATTAAAAATGTCCATTAGAGAGTAACGTCGAGAAAAAACCATTAAAAATGTCCATTACACCTAATAAGTTAAGAAATCCAAGATTTATGAACAAAAAAATAAGGGTAAGTTATTAGCTTACCCTTATTGGTTTTTAGTTGTGTTTTTCTAATAAACGGAGGTGAATTGTTTTAAGAACCTCATATCGTTTTCAAAGTATAGTCTTAGGTCTTTTACATTGTATTTTAGCATAGTTATTCTTTCTATACCCATTCCAAATGCAAAGCCTGAGTATTCTTTTGAGTCTATTCCATTTGCTTCAAGAACATTTGGGTCAACCATTCCGCAGCCCATTATCTCTAACCAGCCTGTCTGTTTACACACATTGCAGCCTTTTCCGCCGCATAGGTTACATGATATATCCATTTCGGCAGATGGTTCTGTGAATGGGAAATAGGATGGACGCAGTCTTATCTTTGTGCTTTCGCCAAACATTTCTTTTGCAAAGTAAAGTAGGTTTTGTTTTAGGTCGGCAAAGGATACGTTTTTATCTATATACAATCCTTCTATTTGATGGAATATGCAGTGTGCCCTTGCTGAGATTGCTTCATTACGAAACACTCTTCCTGGTGCTATAATTCTTATTGGAGGTTTTTGAGTCTCCATTACTCTTACTTGGACTGATGAGGTATGAGTTCTAAGCACTGCATTGTTCCCATCTTCCCTGTTTTCCACAAAGAAAGTGTCTTGCATATCTCTTGCAGGATGCTCTGGTGGAAAATTAAGTGATGAAAACACATGCCAGTCGTCTTCTATCTCTGGTCCTTCTTCAACAACATAGCCTATTCTTGAGAAAATTTCTATTATTTCATTCCTAACTATTGATAGGGGATGACGTGAGCCTAAGGTAAATTCTGTTGAGGGTTTTGTTAGGTCGTCTTTTTCTAAGCCACCTTCTTCAACGCTAACAACTAATTCTCTTAATGCCTCTATCTTATCTTGAACTGCAATTTTTAGTTCATTAAGTAGTAGTCCTATCTCTTTCTTTTCTTGAGAAGGAGCTGCCTTAAATTCTAAAAACAGGTCGTTCAATAATCCTTTTTTCCCTAAGTATTGTATTCGAATATTCTCTACATCATTTATTTCTGATGCTTTCAATTCGTTTACTTTGCCAATCTCCTCTAAAATTCTCTCTTTCATCTATTTTTTATTTTTCTTCGATAACAGATATTGTCATCTTAATGTCTTCCATTGGACGATCTGATCTATCTTTTTGAGCATTTGCTATTTTATCTATCACTTCAAGTCCTTCAATAACTTCTCCAAAAACAGTGTATTCATAGTCAAGGAAAGGCACTCCGCCAACTGTTGTATAGGTTTGCTTTTGAAGTGGGTTAAATTGTTTGCCCATGCGTGATTCAAAGTTGTTTAGTTCTGCCTCTGAGTAAACCTTGCCGTGTGTGATGTAGAACTGTGAGCCTGAAGATGCTTTCTTAGGGTTTTGTTGGTCTCCCATTCTTGCTGCAGCCAATGCTCCTTTCTTATGAATTAGGGCTTGGTTAAACTCTGCTGGTATTGTGTAACTTGGACCTCCTTGACCTAATTGCTGTCCTTTCTTTGCTGTCTTTGAATCTGGGTCTCCACCTTGAATCATAAACTC
Organism: Bacteroidales bacterium; assembly: GCA_041673165.1. Classification (GTDB taxonomy): domain Bacteria; phylum Bacteroidota; class Bacteroidia; order Bacteroidales; family P3; genus UBA10566. The sequence goes on along the minus strand of JBAYYI010000031.1, from coordinate 23,362 downwards.
ATTGATTACTCTGTGAAAAAGAGTTCCATCGAAATATCCTTCGTTTGCAAGTTTTATGAAGTTATCTCTGTGTTGAGGGGTTTCATTATAGAGAACCGCCTTCATATTTCCGTAATTTGTACTAATTAATACCATAGTTTGTTTTTCTTTTACTTCTTGTTGATTTTCATTAACTGTGTTTTCTTGTTGCTTATTGTCTGTTTGATTAGACTTATTTGCACAACTCATTGTGGAAAGTCCAGAAAAAAGGACTAAAATTGAAAGAAATTTTGCATTCATATTAATAAATTTATTAGATTTGCACTTTAAATTAAACCGCAATATTACAAAATTTCAGTGTTATGAAAAAGAATATAGTTAGATTTTTTTCTTTTATGCTTGTCTTAGCTATCGCAATTCCTTTCCTTTCAGGCTGCAAAGAGGATACTAAATGTAAATTAGTTGTAAAGGTAGTTGATGTTGGTGACACCTCAATTGTTATTCCTGGAGCAACTATTAACATATCTAAGGAGTCAGGCAGCGTTAAAGCAGAAGGAATAACAGATAGTAAGGGAGAGGCTTTCTTTACTTTCGAGAATGAAGCTATATTAGATATTTTTGTAACAAAAACAGATGCTGCAAACTATACTCGTCAAGGAAAATCTACTGTAAGGCTTATTCCTGGTGAAACTCAAGAGAAACAAGTATTACTACAACAATAGTATAATTGCGTATTAATCCTCTTCAAACCTACTCCATTTAAATAGATTTGAACTTATATCCTCTTGCCGAAAAGAAGAATAGAGTGTTTCTTAGTGCATAAAGCATATTATCTTTAGCCTTAATGCTGTCGTGGAATAGTACAATATCGTTATTTGTTATTGAATTTCTAACATTCCTCCAAACCCTTCTTTTGGTCAATAGTCTATTATAATCATAGCTTAGAACGCTCCAAAGAATTATCCTATAGTTCTTTTTTAAGTGGAAATGCTGTTTGGGAGTTATTCTACCATAAGGGGGACGAAACAAATCGGAATTAATTAATTGGTTGGCTTTTTCAACATCAGCATAGTAATCTTCATCCTTTTTTGCACTCCAACCTTTGATATGGTGGAAGGTATGGTTGCCCACCCTGTGCCCTCTTCTAATAATTTCTGCAAAAACTTCTGGATGCTTCTCAACATTCTCTCCAACGCAAAAGAAAGTAGCCTTAGCATCGTACTCATCCAAAAGGTCTAAAACCTCTGGTGTTACTTCAGGCACTGGTCCGTCATCAAAGGTAAGGTAGATGTTTTTCCCCTCAGTTGGTATCTTAAATTCACATTGTTTGAAAAAAGAAAACTGCAATATTGGATGTACTCTTGTTAGCATTTGTCTTCGTTTATTTTGTCTAAAACATTATTTATTACTTCATATTCAAAACCCTTTGCATTGAGATATGACATTAGTTTTCGTTTTTTTATCAAGTGCTGTTCTCCTTTTAGGGTCTTAATCTTTTTGTTTGCAAGCTCTAAACACAGGTCAATATACTCCTTTTCATCAATTTCCCCTAAGCCAATTTCAATACACTTTTCTGAAATATCCTTTTGTTTGAGTGAATATCTAATCTTAACCCTCCCCCATTTGTTTTGATGAAACTTACTTATAGAATATAGTTTAGCATATCTTTCTTCATTCAAATAGTCTTGAGAAATTAGATTTACAATTACTTGGTCAGCCTGATCGTAATCTAATCCCCATTCTCGGAGTTTTTTAGTCACTTCTTGGTGGCTTCTTTCCTGAACTGAGCAATAATCTTTTGCTAAATCCTCACCCTGTTTTATTGTATAAATTTGTCTTTTAGCCATTAGAATATAAAATAACACGAAAAATAGTTTTGCAAATGTAAGAAAATGAAGTATTTTTGCAATGAAATAATTAATAATTCTTCAATGAAAGCATCAAAACTTTACTTTTCTGCTTTGTTTATCCTTTCTATTCTTAGTGTATCCTGTAATAAAAATAGTAAAGAAATTGACTACGGTGTTTCAATTACAGCTCCTAAAATGATTGGAACATCGGCAGAGTTGTTTTCAGAAGAGAATATATCAACACTTGGGAAATCAAACACCCTGAACTTTCTTATTCTAAACAATTCCTTCGCAAGTTCTGACTCCATTTACAATTTATCCTTTTCTTCTTTGGGATTAATGCAATCTATTTACAGCATAAATGATGAGTCATATATAGAATCCTTTAATCAAACCTTCGACATAACTGACACAGCAGTTCTTTTCAATAATATATCAACAATTAGAGAGCTTGTCACAGAAATTGACTCAACAATTAAGTTTGATAACCAAATCACATTAGGCAAATCAAAAGACATAATAATATCACAAAAGCTTCAATTTCCCCTAATTTATGAAGGGATATTGAAATCGAAGAAACTTGCATTTAATATCAACCAAGAGCTGAAAAAGACAATTGAATTCTTCACAATCAAAGGCAGCTTTGGAGTCCTTAGCGATAAAGATTATAATGCGGTTGATATATCAATTGGGAATGAAAACTATTCTCTTCTCCTAATAGAGCCAACACAAATGGACATTAAGAAGTTTGTTAGTAAGTTCTCGGAGAATGATTACAAGACAATTATTGATAAATTAGAGAAACAAATAATTAGAATAACCTTCCCTAATATTTCAGATGCTTCAACTTACTTACTCAACCTTCCAAATCTTTCTTTAGATTCTTCTTTGAAATTAAATTGTTTATCGATTAGTTCAGAAATTAAAATCATTAAGCCAACACCTGCCGAGCTCAAAATGAGGGAGTCAAGTATTGAAAATCAACTCCAAGAGTCTTCTAAAACAGAAAAGCAAGTATTTGACAAGCCATTCATATATATTATTAGAGGACAAAATTCCAATTCAATACTCGCAATAGGAGTCTTCATTAACAAGTAATTAAATAATAATTCAATTATTTTATTTCTTTATATTAATTTTACTTTGAAACTTGATATCAATTTTATATCTTTGCCCTTTCAATTCGGAATTACATTTTATTTATAGTTATAACCTTATAATAAAGAGAGATGAAAGTATACCAGACATCAGAAATTAAAAACATCGCCTTAGTTGGCGGGGCCAAATCAGGAAAGACAACTTTAGCTGAAGCAATGGCTTTCGAATCAGGATTAATAACACGTAGAGGTAGTGTTGATGACAAAAACTCCTTATCAGACTATAGGGAAATTGAAATTGACAGAAAGAACTCTATTATCTCAACTATCTTATACGCTGAACACAGTGGGAAGAAAATAAATATTATTGATATTCCAGGCTTTTCAGATTTTCAAGGTGAGCTTGTTGCTTCTTTGAACGCTGTTGAAACTGCTGTTGTTGTAATTAACTCGCAAATTGGAATTGAAGTAGGAACAGAAATAGCTTTCAAACATACAGAGAAGCTTGAAATGCCTATTATGTTTGCAATGAATCAGCTTGAAACTGAAAAATCAAGATTCGATGAGCAAATCAAAGAGATGAAAGATTTCTTTGGAGATAAGATTACAATAATTCAATATCCGGTTAATGAAGGTGTCGGATTTGATTCTTTCATTGACCTTATTACACAAAAGCTATATAAGTATCCAGCAGGAGGAGGAGTTCCTCAGATCTTAGATATTCCTGAATCAGAGAAAGAACACGCAGCAAAGCTTCATCTAAAATTAGTTGAGAATGCAGCAGCAGGAGCTGACGACTTAATGGAAAAATACTTTGAACAAGAAACCCTAACAATTGATGAGGTAAGAAGAGGAATTAAACTTGGATTAGCTTCAAGAAGTGTTTTCCCTGTAATGTGCGTTAGTGCAAAAGAAAATATGGGAGTTGGAAGAATGCTTGAATTTATAGCAAATAATGTTCCAAGTCCAAACGAAGCAATAGCAACCAAAACCTTAGTTAATGGAAATAAGGTTTCTTATGACTGTTCAAAGCCAGCAACTCTATTTATATTCAAAACCTCAAACGAACAACATTTGGGAGAGATTGCATATATGAAGATAGTTTCAGGAGAAGTTGTAGAGGGAATGGATGTTGTAAATTCAAAGAAAGAGTCTAAAGAAAGAATATCACAAATCTTTGCTAACTACGGAAAAAACAGAACAAAATTAGATAAGGCAGTTGCAGGAGATATTATAAGTACAATTAAGCTTAAAGACGCTAAAACAAATACAACCCTAACTTCACCAAAGAACACTTCCGAAGTAGTAACTCCAATTATATTCCCAGAGCCAATTTACACAACAGCAATTAAAGCTGCTGTTAATACTGATGACGAAAAGGTTGGAGCAATCATTAATGAATATTGTCAGCATGACCGCGCAATGAAAGTTGAGATGTCAAGAGAGTTGAAACAAACCATCATTAGAGGTATGGGAGAGCTTCATATCAATACTCTTAAATGGTATTTCGATAAACAACATAAAATTGACATTGAAATAATGGCACCAAAGATTCCTTACCGTGAAACAATAACAAAAGTAGCAGAGGCATCATATCGTCACAAAAAACAATCAGGAGGAGCAGGACAATTTGGAGAAGTTTATCTAATGATTGAACCTTATGTTGAAGGAAACCCAAAACAAACCAAATACCCAATTAGAGGAACAGAAGTAATTGAGCTTGCTTGGGGAGGGAAATTAGTATTCAATAACTGTATTGTTGGAGGAGCAATCGACACAAGATTTCTTCCAGCTATCTTAAAAGGAATTATGGAAAAAATGGAAGAAGGTCCATTAACAGGTTCCTATGCAAGAGATATAATCGTTAATGTTTATGATGGCAAGATGCACCCAGTTGATTCAAACGAATTAGCATTTAAACTTGCAGGTAGAGCTGCCTTTAGAGAAGCATTCAAAAACGCAGGCGCAAAAATTCTTGAACCAATCTACGACATAGAAGTTGAAGTTCCTTCAGAAATGATGGGAGGAGTTATGACAGACCTTCAAGCAAGAAGAGCAATTGTAATGGGAATGGACTCAGAGGGAAGAAATCAAATCGTAAAAGCCCAAGTTCCTCTTGCAGAAATGTATCGCTACTCAACCTCTCTTTCATCTCTAACATCAGGCAGAGGATGGTACTCAATGAAATATAACGAATACCAACATGTTCCTACAGAAGAACAAAATGCATTGTTAAAAGCATACGAAGAAGCAACAAAAGACGAAGATTAGTCTTAGTAAAATTCAAAATACACTTAAAAAGGGGTTTGATTATCAAGCCCCTTTTCTTTTTTATATCGGCAAAAAGGGATGTTTCATCTGGATAAATGGTTTGTTTTGTCGGTTTTGACTTGTTCTTAATAGCAATAAATCAATACCTTTGCCGAAAAAATAATATGAAACAAAACAGACATTCAAAAAACGATTCCATCTTTGGGATATTAATTGGTTTCCTTCTTATTGGTGGAGGACTGGTTTACCTACTTTATAATTTTGGCTTTATAGAATGGCCAGTGGTCAGGTTAATAATAAGTTTCCCTTCTATACTTCTAATCTTTTCTCTGTATTGGTTATTCTTTAGAAATTTCTTTACTGGATTTATGCTACTATTAGTATCATTAATTCTTTTAGTTCCTAAGGTTTCAATATACTATCCCGACCTTATCAATTTTCCTTTCCAAAACCTTAGTTTCAAATATACAATAGTACCTATCCTATTCATTCTATTTGGAATATCTATTATCTCTAAAATTCTTGCAAGACCAAAGAAAAAAGACTCTGAGCAAGAATATGAGTTTATTGACAGAATGAAAAATAGCGGGTTCTTTCAAAAGCTATTCTCAGGAAAAAACGTTATCTTTGGTGCATCAAAAAACATTGTAATAGCTCCAATCTTCAAGGGAACAGATATAAATACCGTTTTCGGAGGAGCAGTTCTTGATCTTAGGAAAACAGATATTGAGGAAGGAGAAACGACTATTGAAGTTAATGTAGTATTTGGTGGAGTTGAGATTTATGTGCCTTCCAATTGGGAAGTAATAACAAACACAACCAATATCTTAGGAGCAACAGAAGACAAGAGATTTTACACTGATGAAAAGGCGTTCTCAAACAAGAAACTAATCATAAAAGGCTCATGTGTCTTTGGAGGAATAGAAATTAAGAACTAAGAAAAGAGATAAAAAGCAGATGTTAGAAAACAAACGCAACGTATTCATAATAATAGGTTTCCTTATTGTATGGTCAGTTATAGTCTCATCGCTACTAACCCTAATTACAAAAGAAAACCTATTATATCTCTTTGCCATAACATTTCTATTGTTTACTCTCTTTACCTACCTAATATTCCGAATATCAGATAAGTTTTTTTGCAATCAAGAAGAAGTAGAGCAAGAACAGAAAGACAATCTCTCTCAAGAATACATTGAAAGAATTAGCGTTAAGACAGGGCAAAAGCTTGACCTTATAAACCTAAGCGATATAATGTTCTTGCAGGCAAATGGCGACTATGTGTCAATATATTCAAAAGAAAAGGTCTATCTAAAAGAAGAAACGATGAAGTATTTTGAAAATAACCTACCACCAAAACAATTCATAAGAATACATCGTAGCTATATCGTAAACGTGGACTTCATTAATAGCATAGAGAACTATAAGAAAAACCAATTTATAGTTAAGCTAAAAAACAAACACGAACTAAAGGCAAGTCTAAGTGGCTATAAAATTCTAAAAGATACCCTATCGCTATAAAAATATTTTTTAAAACTATTGATTAATTCAGGAATATTTCGTATATTTGCATTATAAAATTGAAAGGATTAAGGTCTTGGATATTTTAAATCAAAACTCCTCTTAAATTTCCTTAAAATAAAATGATGTGCATCTTTCACCCCGAAAGATGTACATCATTTGGTATGAAAGATGTGCATCATTTGAGTATTGAATCAGCGTTTCAGTAAATTATTACAGCGTTTCAGCAAATTCTTTCTTTGATTCAGTAATTTATTCCTTTGATTAAGCCTTGTGTTATGGGAAAAGAAAAAACACCATTCTCATTATCTGAAAATGGTGTTTATATTAAAAAGTTTTATTCCTTGTTTTAGTATGCTCTTGCGAAGACTACTCTTTTGCTTGAAGGCTTTCCGCTAAATATACATTTACCTTCTTCCTCTTTTGCATCCAATGGAACGCAGCGAATTGTTGCTTTGGTTATCTCTTTTATCTTTTCTTCTGTCTCAGGTGTTCCGTCCCAGTGGCAGGATAGGAAACCAGCCTTTTCAATTTCAACTAAGAAATCTTCCCATGTGTCAACCTCTCTTGTGCTTTTCTCTCTAAAGGCAAGGGCTTTATTATATAGGTTTGTTTGAATGTCTTCCAATAGCTTTTCTATCTTAATGGCTAATCCCTCAACAGGAATTGGCTCCTTTGTTAGTTCATCTCTTCTTGCTATTTCAACCAATCCTTGTTCAAGATCTCTTGCTCCTAAGGTTATTCTAATTGGAACTCCCTTAAATTCATACTCGTTGAACTTCCAACCTGGCTTATATGCATCTCTGTCATCATACTTAAAAGATATTCCTTTGGCTTTAAGCTCCAAGCATAGTTTTTCTGCTTCCTTGTCAACCATTGCTTTTTGCTCATCTCCCTTCGAAATTGGGATAATCACAACTTGAATTGGTGCAAGCTTTGGAGGAAGAACGAGTCCATTATCATCGGAATGGCTCATTATTAAAGCACCCATCAGTCTTGTTGAAACGCCCCAAGAGGTTGCCCAAACATATTCCAATTTATTCTCTTTAGAAAGGAATTTCACATCAAAAGCCTTAGCAAAGTTCTGTCCTAAGAAATGGGATGTGCCTGCTTGAAGTGCTTTTCCGTCTTGCATAAGTGCCTCTATGCAAAATGTATCTAAGGCTCCTGCAAAGCGTTCGTTAGGAGATTTATATCCTTTAAGAACTGGCATAGCCATAAAGTTTTCTGCAAAGAAAGCATAAACTTCTAACATTTTCTTTGTTTCAATAACTGCTTCTTCCAATGTTTCGTGAGCAGTGTGTCCTTCTTGCCAAAGGAACTCAGTTGTGCGAAGAAACATTCTTGTCCTCATTTCCCAACGAACAACATTTGCCCATTGATTACAAAGAATTGGAAGGTCACGATATGATTTTATCCACCCTCTATAAGTATCCCAAATGATTGTTTCACTTGTAGGACGAACAATTAATTCTTCTTCAAGCTTAGCATCTGGGTCTGGTTCAAGACCTGTGCCATCAGCTTTTGCTCTTAGGCGGTGGTGAGTTACAACGGCACATTCTTTTGCAAAACCCTCAACGTGCTCTGCTTCCTTTTCAAAATAGGATTTAGGAATAAAAAGAGGGAAATAAGCGTTTTGATGACCTGTTTCTTTAAACATATCGTCTAAGGCCTTCTGCATTTTTTCCCAAATTGCATAACCATAAGGTTTGATTACCATACAACCTCTAACTGCAGAGTTTTCAGCCAAATCAGCTCTTACTACAAGTTCATTATACCACTCAGAATAGTTCTCAGCGCGTGTTACAAAATCTTTTGCCATTATATTTATTAGTTTTGTATTTGATTAATTATTAGATTTGCAAAGATACAAATAAAAATTATTGACTAAAAATTATTATTGTTTATAGAGATTTATTATTCATTAAGAGTTGTTTGGCATAAATATTGCTATATTTTAAAGCAAGGACGTTTAAAATAGTAAAAACAAATAAAACATATAGATATGAAAACACTTAAAATCAGTTTTTTTGCCATTGCAATAACAACTATCTTCTCTCTGAGTAGTTGTTCTGTGCAGTCAGGAATGCAAGGCTTTGATGACATTTATTATAATCCTAAGGATGTTGAGCAGTATCAAGAGGTAGAGAAAATGACCAGTCGTTCTTCGAACTATGATACTGATAAACAAAAAAACTATGCCGATAATTCAAGGACATATAACGAAAGATTGAGAACCCAGAGCAGTCCTCAAAATAATCAAGAACAAATTAATCAAGAGAATAACTATGATAATGACTCACAAGACTCATTAAACTATAAGTCTTCAGCTCAAGATACTTATTCCAATGACTCTTATCTAAATTATGATGAAGATGATTACTACGATTATGCATATTCTGCACGTATTCGCCGTTTTCATAGTCCTTATGTTTGGTCAAGTTACTATGATGATTTCTACACCAACCTATACTGGTACAACTATAACCCTATGTCTTGGGGAACCAGCATTTATTTAGGATATAGCTGGTGGTACCCTTCATATTATCACCATAGCCCATATTGGGGATATAATAGCTGGGGCTACAATAGTTGGGGTTATAACTCTTGGGGATACAATCCTTATTACTATGGCTGGGGATATTCTTCAAATAATAATATCTGCTACTATAACCAAAGAGATAGAAACTCCAATTTCTATAGAACAAGGTCATCATTTGACCCTAATAATGGAGCAGGACAAAGAAGCAGAGGCTTAGAAGCAGGAAATTCAAGAACAGGGAAAACAGGACTTTCATTTTCAGACCAATATAATAGAAGAAATGGTAGCATTTCAAATGATCGCTCCATCAATTCAAACCAAATAAGTAGGACAAGAAACAATAATACTACAAATGGAAGAACTCTTGCGAATGAAAGATTGAATAGTAGACAAGGTAATAACCTTAGAGGGTTGGATCAAAACAAGAATCCAAATACTACTACAAATAATAGATTCAATAAGCCAGAAAGAACTCAGCGTACTGATTTAAATAATAATAGACAAGTTAATCAAAATAGTAATAGACAGGTTAATAGAGATGTAAACTCTCGTAATATTAATAATAACCGTACAAATGATAACCGAAGGATTGATAATACAAACACTAACCGTAACTCAAGAACTTACAATCCACCTGCATCACGTCAACCAAGAACAAACAATGAATTTAGAACAAATCAAAGACAAAACACAAACACTCAAATAGAAAGCAGATCGAATAATAATTATAGAAGATCAAATACTACAACTCCTACAAGAACAAACGTTAGCCCTACAAGAACGAATACTCCTACAAGAACATATAATACTACTACTCCAACACGTTCTTCCTCTTCTGTTAAGTCTTCTTCAAGTAGCAGCAGCTCTCGTTCATCAGGTAGTTCTTCATCAGGAAGTCGCTCAGGTGGAAGTAGCTCAGGTGGTTCACGCTCAGGCGGAGGAAGAAGATAATTTACAATAAATAAAAACATATTTCAGATAAATAACGAAACAAATAAAACAGAGAATATGAAAAAGATATTTTTATTAGCAGCAAGTCTTTTCTTAGTAGGAAGCTTGTCAGCCCAAACAATGACCGATGCATTGAGATTTTCTCAGATGGGGCTAAATGGAACATCAAACTATATTTCAAGAGCTGGAGCAATTGGAGCTCTTGGTGGAGATTTGACAGCAGCAAGTTATAACCCAGCAGGATTAGGACTTTTCAACTCCAATGAACTCTCAATGTCAACAGGATTAAACTGGTCTTTCACCGATGCAAATGCAAATGGAATACTATCATCTGACAATAGATCTAATTTCAACCTTGGACATATTGGAGGATTAGTTTTCTTCAAGCCAAATAGTAGCGACATTAAAGGATTCCAATTCACATTCACATTAAACAGGCTTAAATCTTTTGGAAATAGAACAATATACCAAAGAGAGAATTTAAACAGTTCCTATATTTCTCATATAATTAATAATGAATATAGTGATATGTATATGTTTGACTTCGTAGAATCAGGTGTTATTAAAAATGATAGTATAAATGGATTTACTTCTGACTTCCAAAACGGTAAATTCAATCAACTACGTTCTTTCACAGAGTCTGGTTCATTAAATGAATTTAGCATGTCTTTATCAACCAATATCAATAACTTCATTTACTTAGGAGCTACAGTAGGCATTCCAATAGCAAACTATCATTCAAGTGGTTCGTTTATGGAGGAAAGGGTAGATATTATTAATAATACTTCTCAAACTTATATATATAACGAAGTAAAAGACCTTTATGCAACAGGAGTTAATTTAAAAATTGGTGCAATAATTAGACCTATTAATATTTTACGTGTAGGTTTAGCAATTCACACACCAACCTATTACTCAATTGAAGATAATTTTTATTCAGATGTTCAACACGTAAAGGCAAGTGGGGAAGATTGGCCTTCTATTACATATAATCTTCAAACTCCATTTCGTTTCTTAGGCTCAGTAGCTCTTGTGCTTGGTGATAATAAATCAATTGTTGCAGGAAGCCTTTCAGGAGATTATGAGTATGCTGATTATAGCAATATGAAATATAGATTAAGCAATAACATACTAGCTGAAAACAATATTAACAGAACTATAACAGATTATTTCCGTCCAACAAACACATTAAGAATTGGAGGAGAAATTAAGATGGGAGCAATTGCATTTAGAGGAGGTTACTGCATTATGGACAATCCTTATAGCGATAATAAAAATGATGCTGGAGCAGCTTCAATAACTGCAGGTATTGGATATAGAACAACTAACTATTATATTGATTTAGGCTATGCTTTCACTTCTGGCAAATCTAAATTTATAGAATATGAACCAACATCAGCACTTGACAATAGAGTGATTAATTTAGAACACCAAAGTCATCTTGCTCAAATAACTTTCGGAGCAAGGTTCTAAGAATAATAAGACAAAGTAAGACAAGGAGTTCAATTAAGTTTGAGCTCCTTTTTTCTTATAGCGATAATCCAAATGAAAGTGTAATTCCGTGGTATGGTCTTTCTCCATTTTGGAAACCAAGGGTATAGTTCATTGATAGAACATTAAAGATATTTGAAGCTCCAACGCTTATTTCCATATATGGCTTTTGGAAGTCATTGGATAGTAAATGAAAACTAAACTCTTCTGATAGCTTGGTCTTTTTAAGTAATGGAAGTTTAGAAAATAGCCAGCGATTGAAATTATGAGTGTAATGAGCTTCAAGATAAGTGCCATTTGTGCTAAACTTATAATAGGGCAAAACTCTAAAAGATTTACTCCCAAACAACCCTAAGTGAAAGATATTTCCGTCATAATGCTTATAATCTGCCAATATCATTTCCTCTACCCTCAAGAACTTCCCTGCCTTTGCAATTAAGCTACCTCTTCCAAACCATCCAAGGTTTAAATTATAATCTACCTTTAGTTCAACTAAATCATAGTCAGCCCAGTTTGTTTTTTCAAACGGTATAGCCTTTTTATAAGTTATATGGAAGGTCGGAAACTTAGATTGTATTCTCACTTTATTAGGAAGGGAAGCATATTTCATAAGAGGATTCCAAGATAACTCCCCTTCAATAGTAAAAGAATTATTAGAAGTAAAAGCTGGTCTATCATCATTAGGCTCAAAAGGATTATTACTTGTATAAGTTCCAATATCTGTCCACTTTTGTGATGTATTATTAACTAAGGCATCTCTTTTTGCTATCTCTGAGCCAAGCCTTAGGTTTAAGCCTGTAAAGAGTTCAGAATAATGAGATATATTAAAATAAGTCTTCCCATAGAGTTTCATTTCATTTTGTCCAAATAGCTCGCTGTAAAACATATTTAAGAAAGGACTAACCTTGTATCCAGATATATTATTAGCTTCATTTACTCCTAATTTTAGATTAAAAGTTGCCATCCTCTCCTTATTATATTCCCAATTTAAGGCAGAACCTAAACGCCATGTCTTATCAGAGAAACCATACTCAGGAACTAAATTAATTAATATGGAATTTTGATTGTTTATTTCTTTCTTGTATTTATAGTCTAAGTTCATATTCCAACCCTGAACAGTATTAAAAGCTAAACTACTCAACAAATTTATGCTATGAGAGGTCTTCTTAAGAGTGTTTCTATAAGTATAGCCAGTAAATATATTTGTAAAAGAGAATCTATTCATTATGTTATCTCTCTTGCGGATTGTGTCAGGGTTGGAATTGACCATATAAACGCTATCTTCATAAGTATAAAACGTTCTTTCCATATCGGTTGAGGGCAGAGGACTATTTGTTTTCCAATACGAACTATCCTTTAAGTTTGCATCCTTATTAATTGATATCAGTTCTTTTGAGAACAAATCCTTATCAAACTCAGGCTTGAAATCAAAGTTCTGACTTATTGAATTGAAATCAAGGGTAGCAAAGATATTCATCCCCATAATTTCAATATTTGCAAAAGCCCTTTGAATGTTTGAGGTTGGTTTCCAAATATCAGCTTCAATATTAGTAAAGCTCTGCTTAATATTTATCGAGTCAATAAACATTAGATTGTTTTCCTTGGCAATATTAAGGTCAATGGCGTGTATTCTCCAAATGGAATCTATAATATAAATATGTCCATAGAAGCAATTAGAGGCAAGGTTCTTAGGTATTACTTTTATCTTATTTATTGTTCGGTTTTTATCTTGAAATGTACCAATAAGGAAATACCTATAATCAGAAAGGGCATAGGAGGCAATAGGGGAAATGAAGAACTTATTGGTGAAACTTAGGTTTATAAGGTTTTCATAAAAGTTTAAAGTAAAATTTTGGCTGAAATTAAAACTAAACTGCTTTGGATCTCCACTAACCCTTGAAGAAACCATAACCTCTTTCTGCTTGTTCTTATCTTTATATAGCTTAGTTTCTGCTTCAGAGGTATAGAAGAAACCATCGTTTTTAGAAAAATCAGCCTTAATAATTGAATCTATTTCTACTTTTTTCATTAATGATAGTTTCATCCCAAAAACCCTATCACCCATTTTATATCCTGTAAACTTATAAATGGACTTAGTGAAGTTTTGACTTTCATATTTCTGATATTCATTTAAGTGTTTCTCTCTTTGCTCGATAACCTTCTTTATTATTGGGATAGCAGGGTCTTCTCCGTATGTGACTTCAACAGAGCTTAACTCAACACTTTCTTCTTCAAGCGTATAATTCTTTCTTGTTTTCTTCCCCTCTCTAACATAAATCGTATCAATAATAGGCTTATAACCAATCATTCTATATTCAATCACATGTTTTCCAACAGGCAAGTTCAAAGAATAGAACCCATCTAAATTAGTTGCAACCCCAACGCTACTACTCATCTTATGTATATTAACATAGGGAAGTGGTTTCTTGTTTTCATCAAAGACCTTTCCCTCTATAGTTTGAGCAATAGAAGAAAAACTTATTAGTACAAACATAAAAGATAGACTTATAGACTTAAAGGTTAATTTCATTTCCTGCTTTGTTTTATTAATATTTATATCCTATTTTTCAGTAAAATAGAGAAAACAAAGGTAGTAAATAAAACCTAATATTCAAGTTAAGAGATAGGAAAATGAATCAAAGAAAGAATTTCCTGAATCAAAGGAATAAAAAATTAGATCAAAGAAAGAATTTTTTAGATTAAAGAAAGGATTTCACCCTTGTTTTCACTATACTAAATCCATCCTTGAGGCGTCCTGTCTTATGAAAATAAAGAGTAGGAATGTGAATGAAATAAGGGAAGAACCTCCATAGCTAAGGAAGGGGAGGGGAATTCCAATAACTGGAAGAAGTCCTATTGTCATCCCGATATTGATTGAGAAGTGGGCAAAGATGATTGCAGCCACGCAGTAGCCATAAATTCTTGAAAATCTTGAGCGTTGCCTTTCTGCCATCTTCACTAACTTAACCATTAGTGTCAAAAATAATCCCACAACAAAAGTGGAACCCAAGAAACCCCACTCTTCACCAACCGTGCAGAAGATAAAGTCGGTGTCTTGCTCTGGAACAAAATTATATTTAGTCTGGGTGCCTTTTAGAAATCCTTTTCCAAAGAAACCACCTGAACCAATTGCTATTTTTGATTGGTTTACATTATACTCAACTCCTTGTGGATCCTTTTTTTGACCCAAAAGCACTTCAATCCTGTCTTTTTGGTGAGCACCTAAGGCATTATCGTAAACATAGTCAACTGAGTAAACCATTGCTGAGGCAACAAGAAAAAGACCTAAAAATAAGAAAATTGAAACCTTCCTTGAGCGGAAAAGTAGCCAAAGAAGCATAGTTACGACAAAGAGAATACCTATTAATAAATAGGTGTCGATAAGCAGAGCGAGAATAAATAAAATGATAGCCACTACTCCAAAAATAAGAACAGAAATAGATAAACCCTCTCTGAAAAGGACTAAAACAAATATAAAGAAAACAAGTGCAGAGCCGGTATCGTTTTGTAGTAGGACTAAGAGCATAGGAATTGCAATAACTGTAATTGCATAAATCTTAGTCTTAATGTCTCTCATATCGACATCAATGCCAGAAAGAATTTTAGCTAAGGCGAGTGCGGTTGTGGCTTTTGCAAACTCAGAGGGTTGAATACCAAAATCACCAATACCAAACCAGCTTTTTGCTCCCTTGGTTTCTGTGCCTATCACCAAAACAGCTAAAAGCATAAGAATGAATAAGCCATACCAAACAAAAGCAGTTTGAGAAAAGAATTTAGGATCGATAACTATTATAAAAAGAGCAATCAGAACAGAAGCTCCTATCCAAATTATTTGTTTTCCATAGCGAGTTCCCAAATCAAAGATGCTACGATGGCTTTCATCAAAGACAGCAGAATAGATACTAATCCAGCCAATAAAAACTAATAAAAAATAAATTAATATTGTTCCCCAATCAATATTCTCTAATATGCCTCTTTCTCTTCTTTCCATTATTTGTTTGGTCTCAATTTATTGTTATTCTGCCTTTGTTTTGGGTAAGTACTTTCTTAGAGGAAGCGTTTGACAAGGTGCAGCTTCCATATAGGTTTTCTCAACATCTTTTCTCAAAACCTCTCCTCTAATATATTTCTCAGCAATTAAACTTGCAATTGGTGCAGCCCAAGTTCCACCACCTCCTGCAGCATTTTCAATATAAACCGATATAGCTATCTTAGGATTGTCTTTTGGAGCAAAGCAAATGAAAACAGAATGGTCTGCTCCTGCATTTTGAACCGTTCCGGTCTTTCCACAAACTGCAATATCATCAATTCTTGCCCTTCTTGCCGTTCCTCCTCCTTCATGAACAACACCATACATCCCTTCAACAGCTATGTTCCAATAGTCTTGAGAAATCATTGTTAGATGTTTCCTAATATATTTTGTATTTCTCTTTTTCTTGTTCTCATCTCCAAAATACTTAACAAGGTGTGGCGTAATATACCAACCTCTATTTGCAACAATTGCTGCAAAGTTCGCCATCTGAAGAGGAATAACCCCAACCTCTCCTTGACCAATTGAATTGGAATAAATGGTATAGAAGTTCCAACTGTCGCCCTTATAAATTCTGCTATAGAAAGCTGTGTCTGGTATGAAACCTGACTTGGAGTCTGGAAGGTCAATATCAAGCTTTATTCCAAAGCCCATCTTATACATTTCATCGTCCCAAACAGATAACCCATATTTACTATCTCCCTTTCCTGTTAGGGGGTTGTTTTGTTGGATTATTCTTTGATATACTCTATAAAAATAAGGATTACAAGACATCTTAATTGCTTCCCTTACGCTTGTTGCTGAAGGGTGATTATGACAGCCAACCAAAGACCTATCACAAGCAAATCCAGTCTCAGGACTAATAACCCCCATATCGAGAGCTATCATAGCTTGTGCAACTTTAAAAATAGAGCCAGGAGGATATTCAGCCATTAAAGCACGATTGAAAAGAGGTTTTGAAGGGTCATGTAGAAGTTTCATATAATTATTCCCTCTAACTCTCCCAACTAAAAGGTTAGGGTCGTAAAAAGGAGCAGAAACAAAACAAAGTATTTCTCCTGTTGAGGGTTCAATTGCAACTATCGAGCCTCTTTTGTTTGCCATAATTTGTTCGGCATATTTTTGAAGCTCTAAGTCAATGGATGAATAAAGATTTTGTCCAGCAACAGATGCAGTATCATATTTCCCATTCTGAAAACTTCCTTTCTCCCTATTATGTACATCAACTAATGTTATCTTGCTTCCCTTTTCTCCCCTAAGAGTTTCTTCATAGTATTTCTCTAAACCACTCATCCCAATATAGTCGCCTTTCTTATAGTAGGGACTCTTCTTAATCATATTCTCATTAACCTCACCAACATAACCTAAGGCGTGGCTAACAACTGAATGAGGATAGTATCTTAGTGTTCTACTTTGTGCAAAGAAGCCTGAAAACATAAATAGCTTTTCTTGAATTGACCCAAAGTCTTCTTTAGAAATTTGTTTCTCAAAAGACGAAGGGGCATAGGTAGAGTATTTGGTTGCTTTCTCCATTCTTGTTAGAAATTGCTCTTTGTCAATTCCTACTAATTTACACAAAAGCGCAGTATCTAAATCTTTAACCTGACGAGGTATAACCATTAAGTCATAAACCAGTTCATTATAAACTAATAATTCTCCATTTCTATCATATATCAAGCCACGAGCAGGGTACTGAGTAACAAAACGTAGAGCATTACGGTTGGCAAGTTGAGCATAGGAGTCATCAAAGACTTGAAGAAAAAGTAAACGTATAATATATATTATCCCCACTGTGATAAAAATACCCATAATAATAAATCGGCGTGAGGAAAGTGTATTTTTCATATCTTTGCAATTATTAGGTGCAAATTTACAATAAAAACCTATATCAACGATTACTATAAATGAAAGAATTAATTAATAGAATCTTTAGTATTAAGAATGAGATTGAATTTGAGGAATTAGCTCTTAAGGTTTTCAATTTTCAATACGAGAATAATAAGGTTTATAATCTTTGGTGTAATCTAATGAAAGCCACTCCAAGCGAAGTAAAATCAATATCTCAAATACCATTTATCCCTATTTCTTTTTTCAAAACACATGATGTTATCAGCTTTGAGAAAGAAGAAAGTATTCATTTTTTCAAAAGCAGTGGCACAACAGGACTTCAAACAAGCAAACACTATATCTACGACCTTGAAATATACGAAAGAAGTTTCGTTAAGTGTTTTGAGGAGTTTTATTCAAATGTTGAGGACTATTGTTTTATTGCACTTCTGCCAAACTACTTAGAACAAGGAAACTCTTCCTTAGTCTATATGATTGATAATCTTATTAAGAAATCAAAGTATAAGGAAAGCGGATTCTATAATGACTCTCTCGAAGGTGTAATTCAAAAGCTAAAAGAATTAGAACAAAAGAATATTAAAACAATTCTTTTTGGAGTAACTTATGCTCTTTTAGATTTGATTGAAATTGAAAAACTAAGCCTAAAGAATACAATTGTTTTTGAAACAGGAGGAATGAAGGGAAGAAGAAAGGAGATAATCAGAAACTCTCTTCACGAAATCCTATGTGAGGGTTTTTCTCTTAAAAGCATAGCTTCCGAATATGGGATGAGTGAACTCTTCTCTCAGGCCTATTCAAAATCAGATGGAATATTCTTCTGCCCACAACATATGAAAGTAATTATAAGAGATACTTACGACCCCCTTTCCTATATTGGCAATATGAAAACAGGAGGGATTAATGTGATTGACCTTGCTAATATATATTCTTGTTCATTTATTGAAACAGAGGATTTAGGAAAAACCTTCTCCGATAATAGCTTTGAACTCTTAGGAAGAATAGACAATACAACAACAAGAGGTTGTAATTTAATGTACGAATTTTAGAAAATAATAATCCATTTTAGATTAATTATGAAATTAATTTTCTAAATTTGCCAATTCAATTGATTTAACTATGAAAAGAATACTATTAATATTAACTATACTATTTAGTTTACAACTAAGTGCAATTGCTTCAGATGCTAAAGATGCTAAATTTGATGCAGGTAAAATGATTATGGAACATATTGGTGATGATCATTCATGGCATTTATTCACATATAAAGAAAAACACGTTTCAATCCCTCTTCCCGTAATTCTAATTAACGATGGAAAGTTCGATGTCTTTATGTCAAGTAGGTTTGAGCATGGACACGCTAACTATAATGGCTATAAAATTGGTTCATTAGAAGAAGATGGAGAAGGAGCAAAAGGAAAAATAATATGTGTTAATGAGCAAGGTAAGTGGACAGGTAAATCTCCTTTAGACTTCTCAATAACAAAGAATGTTCTTATGCTATTCATTGTTTCTGGAATAATAATACTTGTTGTCTTTAGAGCTAAATCAATTGCTAAGAAAAGAGTTGGAAAAGCACCTAAGGGAACCCAAACAATAGTAGAGTTTATCATATTATTTATTAGAGACGATATCGCAATTCCTTCTATTGGATTAAAGCGTCATGGTAAGTTTATGACATATCTCTTAACAGCTTTTTGTTTTATATTCCTTTCAAACATAATGGGTTTATTCCCTTTCTTCCCAGGAGGAGCAAACTTAACAGGAAATATTGCAGTAACATTAGTTTTAGCTGTTTTCACCTTCATCATCACTCAGTTTTCTGCAAATAAGGCTTATTTCACCCATATCGTAAATATGCCAGGTGTACCTTGGTGGTTAAAATTCCCACTACCAATTATGCCAATAGTTGAGCTATTAGGTCTTTTCACAAAGCCATTTGCCCTAACCATTCGTTTATTTGCAAACATAACAGCAGGACATATCATTATTCTTGGTTTCCTTTCCATTATATTTATATTTGGATCTCAAAACCCAGTCTTAGGATATGGAGTGTCGGTTATCCCGGTCTTATTTGCAATCTTTATGAGCCTATTAGAAATCTTGGTAGCATTTATCCAAGCCTATGTTTTCACTCTTCTTTCTGCAATCTACATTGGAATGGCACACGAAGAGCATGCTGAAGTTGCGCATAAAGAAATAGCATAATAATCTATTATTCTACTGTCTTTTTGAATCAAAGATCCACAGAATTAGATCAAAGATCTGGTGAAATGAATCACTGATCTACGCCAGCGAATCAAAGAAAGGATTTCCTGAATCAAAGAAAGAAAAAATTAATACGCTGATTCAATAAATCCTTATAGCAATTCAATAAATTATAAGATTAGGCCTACCAATTTATAGGGTCTTTACCTTGTTTTACTAAGTAATCATTGGTTTTAGAGAAATGATTATTGCCAAAGAAACCACGATAGGCAGAAAGAGGCGAGGGGTGGACAGATTTTAATACAAGATGCTTCGTTTGGTCAATAAACTCTCCCTTCTTTTGAGCGTAAGAGCCCCATAACAAAAAGACTATCCCTTGTTTTTCATTCGCCAAATGATGAATTACTGAGTCTGTAAATTTCTCCCAACCCATTTTTTGATGAGAGCCTGCCTTATTTGCCTCAACGG
The DNA here is from genome assembly GCA_041673165.1 of Bacteroidales bacterium. Lineage (GTDB taxonomy): Bacteria > Bacteroidota > Bacteroidia > Bacteroidales > P3 > UBA10566. The sequence goes on along the minus strand of JBAYYI010000031.1, from coordinate 3,112 downwards.
TTAGGGTCGCATTAATAAGTAGAACCCCTTGTTTAGCCCAGTGAGTTAAGTCCCCACTCTTTTTGGGCTCAATTCCAAGGTCTTGTTCGAGTTCTTTGTAGATATTTCTAAGAGATGGAGGAATAGGTGTTGGCTCGAGGACGGAAAAACAAAGTCCATGAGCTTGGTTAGGCTCGTGATAAGGGTCCTGACCAATAATTACAACCTTAGTTTGTGAAAATGGACAAAGCTTAAAAGCATTAAAAATGTCATCACTCTTAGGATAAACTACCTTATTTGAGTAAGCTTCTCTAATAAGCCCCACCAAATTGATGAAATATCCTTTTTTAAACTCATCTTTTAAAACTTCTTTCCATTCTTTTTCAATTTCCACATCCATATAGCATTGTTTTACGTCAATTTCTTTTTTAGTTAGACAACAAATTTAGGGATTTTATTTCGATTCACCAGCTCTTGTGTCAAAGTTTTCGACCTGTGGTTTCTGAACTTGTTTATTCTTATAGTATTTTCCAAAATTATAACGAAGGGAAAATGCAACGCGTGGCCCCTGATAATTACCCCATGATTTCGATAGAGTATTTAGGTAGCGAGTCTCACTATAATTTTTATTCATATCAAATAAATCGCTTATGCTTGCAGTTAATCCAAATTTGTCGTTAAAGAATTTCTTAGAAACACTTATTGAAATATCTTGAGAAGAGCTTGAAGTGCTTAGCCCATACATTGAAGAGGAATAGAAATAGTAGTAAACGCTTATTTCCCATTTCTTTGGAAGAGTGAAGTCTGAACTAATATTTCCATTATAGCTCCAATTTTCTCTATTTATTTGCCCCTGCTTGGTTGAAGATAGGATTTTCACATAGCTTGCCCCAAATGAAGAGCTGAAACTAAGCCATGAAAAGAATTCTTTATTGAAACTTGCACTAAAATAAAGGTTATGAGTTGATCCAAAGTTAATTGGAATTGACATTAGAGCAAGTGGGTTATGCAGAAAGAGGTTTGAATCAATTGGACTTTCAAGCCAATTAATATCATCTTGGGTAAAAGAATATGAAATATCAGTAAATAGCATGTATTTAAAAGAATGAGCTAAGCTAATGGAATGGGCATACTGTGGTTTTATATATGGATTTCCTGTTGAATAGGAATATTCTGAATACTTACTTATGAATGGGTCTAAACTCCCTGACCAAGGTCTTGAAATCCTATAAGAATAGGTTAGTTTTAATTGATTATCGTCTTGAAACTTATAGTTCATACTTAGGTTTGGGAAAATATCAAAGTAATTCCTTGTATTTATGCTATCTATTGCATATTGGTGACCCTTTGTGTTGGTTTGCTCTGCTCTAATGCCCAATCTTATGTTTAATTTCTTTTTGAAAGTATTGGAGAAAGAAGCATAAAGGGAATTAATATTTTCAAAATACTTGAAATGTTTAGACTGCATTTCATCGCTTAGATATCCATTTGTTGAGGTATCTAGTACCAAAGATTCAAAGTCATTATCGTTAAAATTAAAATTTGTTTTCGCTCCAGCCTCAAGTCTCATCGTTTTCTTTATTGGTTTGAAATAATCAACTCTTGCACTCATATTATTAGTTGATGATAGAGTATTTCTTTCGTATCCTTCTCTTCTGCTTAGAATTGTGTTAATGTCTCCCAAGAAATATTCATTAAGACTTGATGAACTGCCATCATTTTCGGAGTGAGAGTAGCCAAAATCAAATGATATCTTTGAATCAAGAGTATCTAATTTCTTAACATAGTCTAATCCAATACCAAGATTATTTCTACCTCCTTCATATCCTCCCTTACTTATATAAGAAGAATCTACTTTTGAAAAATAATTAGGATAAGAAGATATTCTGTAAGGCTCAGAGTTTTCAATTAAAGGATTTCCTCCTCCAGTATAATATAAACTAAGCCCTATTGTGCGATTTGTATCAATTAAATAGTTTGCACTAAGATTTAAATTATTATTTTGCCAAACCCATTCTTCCTCTTTTTCTGTTCTAAATAAAATTGTATCCCCTTCTGCCTTTGAGGTATATCTTTCTTCTCTGCTTTTACCTTTATTTGCGTATCTCATAGGAGAAAACCCAATTGAAGTAGTCCAGTTATCATCAACATAACTTAAACGAGCCGAGCCATAATATTGCAAAGCTGTTTGATAGGATGATTGCCCCCAAACAGAACCATTTACACCATAGTTTTGATTTTTCTTAATCCTAATATTTATTATCCCAGCAGTTCCTTCAGCATCATATTTAACACCCGGATTAGTCATAACCTCAAATTTCTCAACTTGGTCAGGGCTCATTCCTTTCAACATATCAACAATGGAACTATAATCCAGCTTTAAATCTCTCCCATTATATTGAAACATAACACCACTTTTTCCATTCAAAGTCAACTTATCATCCTTATCAACAAAGACCCCAGGAACCTTTTTCAATAAATCAAAAGCACTTGAAGCACTTGCCACCAGTTGCTCATCAATATTCATAGTAAGCTTATCCTCATCAACCTGAATTCTATCAATCCTCGCTGTTATCTCAACTCCTTCTAAGTTTCCAGTGCTTGTCATATCAATCACACCTAAGTCAATTTCTTTATCCTCCTTAAATCTGTCAATCCCAAGTTTAAGTCTGTGTTTCTCGTAACCAACAAAGGAAAGTTCTAAGTTTAGGTTGTTTTTCCTAACTCCTTTAATAATAAAATTGCCGCTTGTGTCGGCAGAAACCCCCTTATACATATTAATACTGTCACTTTCTTTATAAAGCACGCAGTTAACAAACATAAGATTTTCTTTCGTGACATTGTCGATGATTTTCCCTTTAATAGAATAGCGTTGAGCCATAGCTCCATTTGCAATAAATAGAATAAGAACAAGAGACAGAAGAATGAATTTCTTCATAATAATAAAGATTAGGTTAAATAGTTTTGTTTACTACGAAGGAAACTATTCTTATTATAGTTTTATTGTCATTGTTGTCCGATAAAACTTTTTCAATAATATAAAAATATAGGCTAAACTTTTGCAAGTTCAGCCTATTTTGATTTACTTTGTTTCTTCCACAAAAAAAAGATAAATCATATGGGCAAAAGTACA
>JBAYYI010000030.1:0-25758 GCA_041673165.1 Bacteroidales bacterium | reverse complement strand
ATACTGAACTAACCAGTTTGGAAAAGTAGGTCACCGCCAAATTTTATTTAAACGCCTTGTAATTAAGTTTACAAGGCGTTTTTTTGTTGGTTTAAAGTTGACAATTGGAAGTTTTATAACTACTAAACTGCCAATTTTAAACTACTAAACTGCCAATTCTAAACTACTTAACTGTAAATTTACTTTTTCTTTTATGAGATTTTCTTACTACTAAATTGGTATTCTATTATCGATTTATTGGCATTTTAATTATAAATTTCTGGCATTCTATAAACGGTAAATCTTGGCTTTGGTCTATTTGGTTCTAAGGTTTGATATATTTAATTCTAAGGTTTAATTGCTCTGTTTCTAAGTAATTGATTATGTGAAGCTAAGCTTTGGTGAAAATAAAACGGCGTTTCGAGGGTCTTAAAGTGGCGTTTCGAGAGAGGAGAAATGGCGTTTTAAGGGTGTTGAAACGGCGTTTTGATTATGGGGATGTGGAGGTTTGGTTTTCTTAGGGCTTTGTTTGGACTTTTTTAGGGTTTTGAATTGGGTTTTTGGATATGGCGGTTAGGGTTTTTAATGTCGCAGTTTTCTGTTTTTGAAACTGTGGTGTGAGGGTTTGGAAATGGCTGTTTTATTGTTTGAGATTTTCATTTTGATTTTAGTGATGTGGGGGTTTTGTTGTTTTATTTGGGCAGTTTGATGGTTTTGGATTTGGGGTTTCGGTTCTTTTTTATTAATTTTGCGGTGTTATAAATTATCGTTTAAGGTTTTGATTATGTATGAAAATAGTGATATAAGTAGGGTTATTAGACAGCATTTTCCTTTTGTTACGGATGCGCAAATTGAGTTGTTTGAGAGGTTGCCTTCTCTTTATGAGGAGTGGAATGAGAAGATTAATGTGGTCTCAAGAAAGGATATTGAGAATATTTTTGAGCGTCATATCCTTCATTCTCTGGCGATTGCTAAGGTGTGTAGGTTTAATCCTAAGGCGGAAATTCTTGATGTTGGAACTGGTGGTGGGCTGCCTGGTATCCCCCTTGCCATCCTTTTCCCTGAGACGAAGTTTACTTTGGTGGATAGTGTTGGCAAGAAAATTAGGGTGGTAAATGAGATTAAGGAGGCTTTGGGTTTATCGAATATTATGGCGTATCAGACCAGAGTTGAGGCGGTGGATCAGAAGTTTGACTTCATTGTTTCGAGGGCTGTTACTGCTATGCCTGAGTTTATTGGCTGGGTGAAGGGCAAGGTTTCGCCTCTGCAATATCACGATTTGGATAATGGGATTCTTTACCTTAAGGGTGGCGATTTGGCGGATGAGTTCGCGCCTCTTATGAAAGGGAAGAACAAAAAGATTAAGATTAAGCTCTATAATATTTATGATTTCTTCCCTTCAGAGTTCTTTGAGACTAAGATGGTTGTCCATGTTAAGTTGTAAGAAATGCCGTTTATTTTAGGGTAAGGCTTACGGGGCAGTGGTCGGAGTGTTTGACATCGGCCAATATGTCTGCCGAAATGATTCTGTCTTTTATGCTATCTGAGACCATGCAGTAGTCGATTCGCCAGCCTTTATTGTTCTCTCTGGAGTTGTGACGGTAGCTCCACCATGAGTATTTATCTTTGGTTTCTGGGTGGAGATGTCTAAAGCTATCGGTGTAACCACTTGATATGAAGCCTTCCATCCATTCTCTTTCTTCGGGTAGGAAGCCTGAACTTTTGGCGTTGCCTTTGGGGTCGTGTATGTCGATTGCGCGGTGACAGATGTTGTAATCTCCGCATATGACGAGTTCTTTCCTTGTTTTTGAGAGTTCTTTTATGTAGTCTTGAAAGTCGGATAGCCACTGCATTTTGAAGTCTTGACGCAGTTCTGAGCTTGTTCCTGAGGGGTGATAGACGCTGATTATCGACATTTCGCCGTAGTCAGCTCTTATGAATCTGCCCTCGTAATCGTATTTTTCGATGCCCATTCCGTAGATTACTTGGTCTGGTTTTCTTTTGCAAAGTATTGCTACTCCGCTATATCCCTTCTTCTGAGCTGAGAAGTAGTATGATTCATATCCTATGGAATTGAGCTCGAAGGTGGGCATTTGGTCGATTTGAGCCTTGGTTTCTTGTATGCAAATCACGTCAGGGGATTCTTCTTCAAGCCAGTTTATGAAGCCTTTTGTCGTCGCTGCTCTTATGCCGTTTAGGTTGTATGATATTATCTTCATGGGGTTTTGCGGTTTATATTGTTTGATTTTGCAAATATACAATTTAATCTTCTTGGGCGGTGTTTTTGTCAAGTCTTATGTTGGATATGCCGAAAAGTAGCCTTAGAAGTCCGTGAATTAGGGTTATGGGTAGGATTATTATTCCCATTATTAGCATGCCTATTTCGTAAAATAATGAGCTTTCTTTGTATGGTTTTTTCCTTAGTCTTGATTGTAATGCGCTGAGTGGTATGCCGTAAATATTGCCTGCTAACATCATCTGTGAGGCAGATAGTATGATTAATGCTTTGTCTTTGCCATAGTGCTGTTCGATTATATTATATGCATCTTGCTTAGGGAGTCCTCTTGTGTCGGCGAAGTGTTGGGCGAAAATGATTGCTTCGACTTCGTCTTTGTTTATAAATCTTCCATCTGCATTTAGGAAACTATCTATCTCATCTTGGCTCATTCCTTGTTTTAAAGCCATATGTGTGTGGGCATAAGAGCAAGCAGCACAGCCGTTTACTTCGGTAACTGCGAGTTGTAATCTTTCGATAAACTCCTTTGAAATCAGGTTTTTCTTCTTGTTATTTTTTAGTTTTTTGATGATTGATGGTAGTAATATAAAGGTGCGATACATCTCTATTAGGGTGAATTTCCTTTTATATTCGATTCTTAAACCTATGGAGTCTGGTATTGTTATCTTCTTTTTCATATCCTTATTATTTCATTTCTTCTTACTTATTTCGCTGTTTTTTATTTCCTTTTCCAAAGATACAACTTTTTTGTTGTTTCATTCTAAGTTTGGGGAATTAAGTATCTTGGGGCTGAAGTCTTTGGTTGGCTGGTTAGGATTACTTTAATCTAGCTCTAATGAATTTAATTATCTTTTATGGTCTATAATTGTTTTAATTATAGTATATTTGTAACTTTATTATTATAAATGAAGGTAATTAAGTCAATACGTTTTAGTAGTTTTTATAAGCAGTTTTTGATTTGGAGATTAAAGAATGTCTCTGAGTCACAGTATATGATCTTTATGTCACTCTTGGTGGGGCTGTCTTGTGGGATGGCTTCTGTGGTTTTGAAGAATACGGTTCACTATACTTATCTTTTCATAACAGATACTAAGTGGTTTGCGGTTGATAGGTCAAACTTTTTGTTTCTTATCTATCCAATGGTCGGGATTACCATAACTGTTCTTGTATTAAAGTACTTTATTAAGGATGATATTAGCCATGGGGTTTCTAAGGTCTTGTATGCAATTAGTCGGAAAAAGGGACGCATAAAACCACATAATACATATAGTTCTATCTTAACATCTTCAATAACTGTTGCTTTTGGTGGTAGTGTGGGTCTTGAGGCTCCGATTGTCTTAACTGGTAGTGCCTTAGGTTCTAATCTTGGAAGGCTGGGCAGGTTGAGTACGAAAAACATGATAACCCTTGTTGGTTGTGGTGCTGCGGGTGCTATTGCGGGAGTATTTAAGGCTCCGATTGCAGGAATACTATTTGTTTTTGAAGTTCTTATGCTTGATTTAACAATGACTACTGCAATTCCTTTGCTTATTTCTGCTATTACTTCATCAATGATTTCTTATTTCTTCTTGGGTAAGGGAGTTCTGTTCACATATCATATCTCTTCAAGTTTTGAGTTAGTTAAAATCCCTGGCTTCATATTCTTAGGGATCGTTGCAGCCTTTATTTCATTATACTTTCTTAGGTCAACAAAATTCATTGCTAAGAGGTTTAAGAAGATGAAGGTTTGGAGAAGGGTGGCTGTTGGCGGATTAATTTTAGGTGTACTTATCTTTCTTTTCCCTCCTCTTTTTGGGGAAGGTTACCCTGCATTAAGTGTTTTGTTGAACTCTGATACAAAAACTTTGTTTAACAACTCTATGTTCTATAACTACAGGGAAAATGAATGGATGTTATTAGGGATTTTACTTGCCATAATTATGTTCAAATCCATCGCTACTGCTGTCACAACATCAGCTGGTGGAGTTGGGGGCACGTTTGCTCCTTCTCTTTTCATTGGAGGTTTTACAGGTTTCTTTGTTGGAAGATTAATAAATATGTCAGGACTTATAGTTGTTGAGGAAAGTAATTTTGCTTTGGTTGGTATGGCGGCAGTGATGTCTGGAGTTATGCATTCACCTCTTTCTGCAACCTTCCTTATTGCTGAAATAACTGGTGGCTATGGACTTTTTGCACCCCTAATGATTGCAACAACAATATCATATATAGTCGTCAAGCCTTTAAATAAGTATTCAATTTATTCTGAAGAGCTTGCCTTGGAAGGTAATCTAATGACTCACGATAAAGATAAGTCAGCTCTACAATCTATTGATAAGAAAAAATTAATCGAAATAAACTTTATACCGCTTCTCTACGATGCTTCCTTAAGAGATGTTGTTGATGCTATTCAGAAATCAACAAGGAATTTCTTCCCAATTATAGATGAGGATAATAACTTCTTAGGAATATTACTTATTGATGATGTTAGGAGGTTATTGTTTAAACCAGAGTACTACGATGTATATGGAGTAAAAGATTTTGTTCGTTATTCTAAATACTTTATTGTTGATATATCTGACCCATTAGAGGAAGTTGTATCTAAGTTTAAGGGAGCAGATAGATATACGATTGCTGTTGTTGATCAGGGTAAATATGTTGGGTTTATGTCAAGGGCAAATGTTTTTGCTGAATATAGGAAGTATGTTAGTAGCTTCTCTGAAGAATAAAAGGTGATGAAAGAAAAATTAAAGATAGCTGTTATTGGAGCCACTGGACTTGTTGGTGGACTTGTTCTAAAAGTATTGGAAGAAAGAGGTTTCTCTATGCATGAGATAATTCCAGTTGCAACTCAAAAGAGTATAGGAAAAGAAATCTCTTTTGCATCAAGAGAATTAAAGGTAATAAGTATTGAAGAGGCGATTAATGCTAATTGTGATTATGCAATTTTTTCAGCAGGAGGGAAAGTCTCAAAGCTTTATGCTCCAATATTTGCAGAGAAAGGAACAATAGTTATTGATAATTCATCAGCTTGGAGAATGGATAATGATGTTCCATTAGTTGTTCCTGAAATCAACTCTAAGGCAATTAATAGTTCTGATAGAATTATTGCAAATCCGAACTGCTCAACCATTCAGATGGTATTGGCTCTTGCACCACTACATTGGAAATATAAGATTAAAAGGGTAGTGGTTTCTACCTATCAAAGTATAACAGGAACAGGCGTTAAGGCTGTTAATCAGTTGGAAAAGGAAGAAAAAGGAGAAACATCTGAAATGGTTTATCCTTACCAAATTCATCATAATCTCTTTCCTCATGGGGGTGACTTTATGGAGGATGGTTATACAACAGAGGAGGCAAAGTTAGTTGATGAAACAAGAAAGATATTTGCAGATGATTCAATTCAGGTTTCTGCAACAGTTGTTAGGGTGCCTGTTCTTGGTGGTCATTCGGAAAGTGTGAATGTAGAGTTTGAAAACGATTTTAATCTTGAAGATGTTTTCTCTTGTCTAAGTGATATGGAGGGAATAGAAGTTGTTGATAATCCAAACAAAAACCTCTATCCAATGCCTCTTTTTTGTGAAGGAAAGGACGAGGTCTTTGTTGGAAGAATTAGAAGAGATTTCTCTCAACCTAAAACTTTAAACCTTTGGATTGTTTCAGACAATTTAAGAAAAGGAGCAGCAACAAATGCCGTTCAGATACTTCAATACTTGTTTAAACATTATATATAAAAGGCTTAAAAGAATAAAACAAGCTGATTTCATTTAGATCGAAGAATGCTCTAATCGTTTTGTGGTACTATTAATACCGGAACCTTAGAGTTAAGTGATATGTATTGAGAGATACTTCCCATAAAGAATATACCTATACCTGATTTTCCGTGAAGTCCTATAACAATTAGGTCTGCTCCCCAATCCTCTGCTTTGTCTAAGATTATTTCTCTTGGACTTCCCTCTGGAGTAAATCTCGTTATTGTTTTGCCTTTATTAAATTTATCGATTATGGTGTCAATTAATTTGTTTGCACTTTCTTTCGATTCAGCTATTGAGTCTTTAATAAAAAGTCCTAGTTCAGGGTTTATCATATCATAATTCCTTATAACTTTTGACAAATCTACAGCATACACTATTGCCAATTCAGCATTTAATTGTTCTGCAAGTTCAAATCCCTTCTTTGCAACATTGATTGAATTTTCTCTCTCGTCGATTGCGATTAATATTTTCTTGTAATTCATAATAATAATAATAATATGTTAGGGGGTTAATAATTAGTTTTTCTTATCTCATATTTTTAATAATATAATATATGATTTCCTACAAAGATAAGGAATTTTAGAGCCTGTGTCAAGTTAATTTTTCTTATTTATTTAAAAAACCAACGAAATTGTGAGGTTTAAATAGATATTATTTTACTATCTTATTGTTATGCTGTCTCAAATTTTGTACATTTGCACTTCAAAGATTAAAACACAATACTATGAAATTAATAAGGAAATTAATAACCTTAATACTTGTCTTTATTGTAATAATTGTTGGAGCTTATGCATACTTTGGCGGTTTTACTAAAATAGACTTTAAGGTGGAAGAAGCGGGTGGAGAAATGGTTGTTTACAGAGAGATGCAAGGTTCTTATGGTAAGAGTGCAGACTTAATGAAGTCAATGGGTGAAGAATTAGTAAGTGATTTTGAAGTAAATGTTTCTAAAGGCATTGGCATTTATTATGATAATCCAAATGAGGTTGAATCTGATAATTTTAAATGGGAAATAGGAAGTATTATTATAACGGACGATAAGAATAAAATTGAAGAACTGAAAAAGACTTTCTTAGTAAAAACACTCCCTAATCAAGAGTATATATCATTTGATTTGCCCTTAAAAGGATACTTTTCAATAATGGTTGGATCTTTTAAAGTATATCCGAAAATTAAAGAGTATTTGGAAATACGTGGATATAGTAGTGAAGTCCCAATTATGGAAATATACGATAATCAAAACAAAAGAATAACATATAGAGCTCAACTCGTAAAGAAGTAGGCTTGATTTTCTTAGTCTTCTTCCTTAGAATAGATTTCTAAAACTTGATCTAATAAGCTTTGTATCTCAGAATAGAGAACAGAGGTAACAAGTTGTAGGCGATAAGGTTTGAAATTAGCTAAGCCTTTAAAATAACCTGAATATGCCTTTCTCATCTCAAAAATAGCATTCTTTTCTCCCCTAAGTTCAATTAAACCATCAAGATGTGCCTTACAAACTTCTATCTTTTCACTAATAGGAATTATGGTTGGGGTTTTGCCTTCAAGCAATTCTTTTGTTTGTTGAAAGATAAAAGGATTGCCAATTGTTGCTCTACCAATTAGAATTCCGTCAACTCCATAGCGGTTCTTAAATTCAACTGCCTTTTCTGGACTATCAATATCTCCATTACCAAAAATAGGGATTGTCATCCTGGGGTTATTCTTTACCTCTCCAATAAGCGACCAGTCAGCCTCGCCCTTATACATTTGAGCCCTTGTTCTTCCGTGAATGCTTAAGGCTTGAATACCCACATCTTGGAGTCTCTCTGCAATATCCACAATTGGCTTTGAGTCTTCAGAATATCCTAATCTTGTCTTAACAGTAATAGGAATACTACTTGCATCAACAACAGCCTTTGTAAGTTCAACCATTTTGGGAATATCATTCATAATTCCACTTCCACTGCCTTTGCCTGCAACTTTCTTAACAGGACATCCCCAGTTAATATCAATAAAGTCTGGATTCTCTCTTTCTGCAATATAAACAGCCTTAACCAAACTCTCAGCATTATTACCAAAGATTTGAATTCCTAATGGTCTTTCCATCTCATCAAATCCCATCTTAATAACGCTATCCTTAACATCTCTTGCTAAGGCATCGGATGCAATAAACTCAGTAACTAATATATCAGCACCATATTTCTTACATATTTTACGGAAAGGCTTATTGGTAATAGCCTCCATTGGAGCAAGAATTAAAGAAAATTCTGGGATTAAATCTTTAAACAAATTAGTCGTATTTCTTAGTTATTAATTATAATAAACGATCATTATTCTTTAAATCGTTATCGTGGTTAGGGTCGTAAGGCTTGTTTCTATAGGTCTTAATCAACTCCTTTATAATAAAATATAAAAGAAAGCCTGTAAATAATACAACTACGGTTATAATAATAAATGATTTCATTTCTTGATTAGTTTTTCTGTCTATAAAACGTAACAAAGATAGTAAAAGTTTTCTTTCCACTAAATAAATGTTTAATTTTGCTCAATAAATACTAAAAGGAAATGGAAGAAAAGACAATAAATATCAAATACTTTCAAGCAAAAATAGAAGAACTATCAGAGGAGGCTAAGAATCTTGTCCTTGAAGCACAAAAAGCGATTGAAACTGCCTACTCTCCTTATTCTGAGTTTTCTGTTGGCTCGGCTCTCTTACTCGATAATGGGCAATATGTTCGTGGTTCCAATCAAGAAAATGGAGCTTATCCCTCTGGTTTATGTGGAGAAAGAGTAGCGTTATTTGCTTGGGGAGCTAATAATAGTGAAAACAGGATTATTGCAATTGCTATTTCTGCCAAAAACAAAAAAGGAGAGTTTGCAAAGGCTTACCCTTGTGGAGCATGCCTTCAAGTGATGGTTGAAACAGAAATTAGAATAAAAGAAAAGCTTAAAATCATTGTTCAAATCAATGAAGATGAAGTTCAAGTCTTTAATGGAGTTGATTGCTTAATGCCTTTTTCTTTTAGTCTTTAAGATGTTTAATATCTTTATTTGCTAAAAGCTCGAAAGGTAGGAATGAAGAAACAAAGTAATTATTATGTTCAATTGCCTTAGATGTAAAGGAAATGATTGGAATGTCACTTTCTTTCAACATCTTTTGAGCAACAGCTCCAATATAATTATCAACAACACCCAATTCTTGGTGAGTCATAATCATTAGCAAATCTCCATCAACTTCTTTTGCATGATCTAAAATAACCTTATGAACAGGCGTTTCCGATTTGTCGTAAAGCTTAGTTGTACAATTAATTCCCTCTTGATCAACAATATATTTTGCTCTTATTAGCTTAGTGTTTAGTCGGCTATTCTTTGAAGAAATTCCTCCAGAAAGGACTCCAACAATGTGAATGCTTGCTTTATAATATTTTGCCCAAGAAACAGCCTTTAGAACCTTCTCCATTGTTTGTTTGGTAAGGTCAATAGGCAGTACAATATTCTTAAACCCGTGTTCATTAATCATTTCCTCAGAAACAGTGATAACAGGACAAGGAGATTCACTAACAATTTGCATTGTGCTTGCTCCAAAAATATTAAAGTCATATCTTGATTCATCCATCTTGCCCATAACAATATATTGGGCTTTTAAGATATTTGCTTGTTCTAAGATAACATCAATTGGGTTTCCTTGCTCAATGATAGTAATTACCCTTACTCCAGTTTCTTTCTTTGTTTGAGTTGCAATTACTTTTAGTTTTGCAGTAACCTCTCTTTGAATTCTTCTATTATCTTTCTCGCTCTTAAATAGTTGAGAGAAGAAATCGCCCTTCCTAATAACAGATAATAGGTAGATTTCTCCTTTTAAGTATTTTGTTATTGTCACAGCCTCTTTAAGAGCCGAAACTGATTTAGGTCCAAAGTCATAAGGTACTAAAACTGCTGATTTTTTAATTATCTTTGCTGCCATATTCAATTCTGTTTTTAAAGATTATAGTTATTATTCATTTGCAAAAATACAAATTATATTATTTTCTTCCATATAAAAGGTGGAATAACGTACATAAACGCTGAAATCAATCCCCAGTAGCTTGGAATAAAGGTCTTTTTCTTTCCTTTTTCAATTGCATTATAGAGAAGTTTCCCTGCCTTATCAAGATTAGTTGTTAGAGGATACTTAGTTTTTAGTATTTCTGTATTAACAAAGCCTGGCATTATAGTAGTTGTTTTTATATTATAGTTCTTCTTTTCTGCTAGTTGCCTTATTGCTTTCAAGTACATCATATTATAGCGTTTGCTTGCATTGTATGATGGACATCTTGACATCGTTCTTTCGCCTGCAACAGAGGCTATGCCAACAATATGTCCACTTCCTTTTTCTGCAAAATAATGATAAGCAATATTTATTAGCTGAGTAAATCCATAAACATTAACTTCCACTGTCTGCATTTCCTTAACTATATCCATTTCTCTATTGACAAAACCTGTGCCTGAAGAGTAAACAAAGACATCCATTCCTCCCATTTCCTCAATTAAGCTATTTAACTCATCTTTTGCCTGAGGTTTCGTGGTGTCCATCTTCTTTATGAAAACATTATTTGGATTTATTGCCTTAATCTCTTCCAATAAGTTTTCCCTCCTGCCAGCAATTCCAACAATGTTCCCTGCCTCAATATGGTGTAGGGCTAATTCCTTTCCAAGTCCTGAGCTTGCACCAATTATTATTACTCTCTTCATCTAAGATTTATAGTTTAGTTTTTCTAATCATTATTATAATTAACCTGATTAAATGGTGTTCTGTTTAAGATTGAACGTCCTAATGTTATTTCGTCAGCAAATTCAATATTATCACCAATAGCGATTCCTCTTGCAATGGTAGATATTTTCACATCGAAGGCTGTCAGTAATTTATTAATATAAAACCCCGTTGTATCACCTTCCATTGTGGTTGGCAGTGCAAGAATGATTTCCTCAATTGGGTTTTGATTAACTCTCTCTATTAGTTGGGTTATTGTTAAGTCTCCAATTCCAATTCCTTCAATAGGAGAGATGACGCCACCAAGCACATGGTAAACTCCTTTATATTGATTAGTGTTTTCAATAGCAAGAATATCTCTTATGTTTTCAACAACGCAGATTTGGTGATGGTTTCTTTTCTCCTGTGAGCAGATAGAACAAATATCATTATCGGAAAGAGAGTAACAGATTTTGCAGTATTTAATATCTGTCCTCATCTTAGTGAGTGCATTACATAGGTTTTCAGTTGTTTGATTTGGCTGTTTGATAAGATAAAGTGCAAGCCTTAGTGCAGAACGTTTACCAACTCCTGGGAGTCTGGAAAGTTCATTGACAGCATTTTCAACCAAAGTAGAGGGATATTCCATAAATTTTAATTCGCTATGTTTGAGAAATTATAATTACTTTTGCCTTTTATTTCGATAAATTCTTTACAAATATACAAATCTTTTCTGATCTATGGAACAAATTATATTCTGGGTATTCGTTTCCTACACTCTCGTCCTCTTTCTAATCACTTACCTTACATCAAGAAAAGCAAATAATCAATCCTTTTACTCAGGAAATAAACGCTCACCTTGGTTTGTTGTTGCATACGGAATGATTGGTGCATCTTTGTCAGGAGTTACTTTTATGAGTGTTCCAGGTTGGGTGAGTGAACGTTCTTTCACCTATATGCTAACAGTATTTGGCTTCTTCCTTGGCTATATGGTAATCGCATTTGTCCTAATGCCAACCTACTATAAGCTAAACCTAACATCCATATACCAGTATTTAGAAACTCGTTTTGGCAAATTCTCACATAAGACAGGCTCATTCTTCTTCCTGCTTTCAAGAACCTTGGGAGCATCTCTAAGAATGTTTATTGTTATTATAGTTCTTCAGAAATTTGTATTTTCTCATTGGGGAGTACCTTTTGAACTAACAGTTATACTCTTCCTACTCCTAATCCTCCTTTTCACCTTTAAGGGCGGAATAAAGACTATTATATGGACAGATACCCTACAAACAACCTTTATGCTTACTGCCTTAGTTATGTGTTTCGTTATGGTGGCTCAAGCAATGGATATGACAACAGGGCAGATGTTCTCAGTAATTTGGAAGAGTGACTACACAACAATTTTTGTCACCGACCCCGCAAGCCGACTATGCTGGTGGAAACAAATACTTGGAGGAATGTTTATCTCAATCTCAATGACAGGGCTCGACCAAGAGATGATGCAGAAAAACCTTAGTTGTAAGAATATAAAATCTGCTCAAAAGAATATGACTACCTTTAGTATAACCTTGTTCTTTGTTAACTTCCTCTTCCTGCTTCTTGGAGCAGCACTATACATCTATGCAAACACAATGGGGATTGATGCAAAAGGAGACAACCTTTTCCCAACCATAGCAATTGAGCACCTTGGGCCTCTTGCAACAGTAGTCTTTATAATTGGTCTAATCTCAGCCCTTTTTCCTTCAGCCGATGGTGCCTTAACCTCACTTACTACAGCATTTTCCATAGACTTCCTTAACCTCGAGAAAAGACAAGACTATACAGAAAAAAAGAAAACAAGAGTACGCCATATTGTTCATTCCCTCTTCGCAGTTTTATTTGTAGGAGTAATAATCTTCTACTACCATTATGAAAACCAGCACCTAATCGATATACTCTACCAAGTGGCAGCAATAACCTATGGCCCACTTCTTGGATTATTTGCATTTGGACTACTAACTAAAAGAAGGGTAAAAGATAAGTTTGTTCCCATAATAGCGGTTCTCTCACCTGTTATCTGTTTTATACTAAGTCTAAACTCAAAGGCTTGGTTTAATTATAGCTTCGACTTTGAACTCTTAGTCCTTAATGGTCTTCTAACATTCTTAGGACTACTAATAATTAGCCAAAACGCTGAATTAAAAAACACAAACGCCACTTCATAGAAACTCCCTTGCCAACAGAGAGGTGCTCCCTTGCCAACAGAGGACTGCTCCCTTGCCAAGGGAAGATAGCTCCCTTGCCAAGGGAGAGGCACTGAAGCAAAGATTCAGAAAATTACTACAAAGATTTATTTCAGCAACTCTTCACTTTGGGATTTCTTTAAGCTTAATGAAAGCAAGACAAGGCTTACGATTGCGGCTGTAACTGATGCAATAAGGATTGCTATTTTTGCATTATTTTGAATGGCTGGGTCTTTGAAAGCAAGCAAGGTTATGAATATTGACATCGTAAAGCCAATCCCTCCTAAGAACCCAACAGATAATATGTGTTTTAAGTTGATGTTTTTTGGTAGTTTAAAGAGTTTAGCTTTTAGTCCAAGCCAACTAAAAAGGAATATCCCAATAGGTTTCCCAAATAGAAGCCCAAGAATTATACCAATGCTATATGGCTGAGCAATTATCTGCGTAAAATCTCCTTCAATCTTGATTGCGGTATTGGCAATTGCAAATATTGGGATTATGAAATAGAAAACAGGAATATGAAGTTTATCTTCTAACATTGTTGAGCAAGAAAGAGTCTTTTTTCTGCTAAAAGGGATGGTGAAAGCAAGCAGAACTCCTGCAATGGTTGGATGAATGCCTGAGAGATAAATGAAATACCACATCAGAATTCCTCCAATAATATATGGGATTAGGTTTTGGACTTTCTTATAGTTAAGAAATAGAAGAATAAGGAATATACCGACTGCAATTAGTAGATTAGAAATTACTAAGCCCTTTGAGTACATGATTGCAATAATTAGTATTGCTCCTAAGTCATCGAAAATGGCAAGTGCGATAAGAAAGACCTTAAGTGAGGTTGGAACTCTTTTGCCAAGGAGTGACAATACGCCAATTGCAAATGCTATGTCGGTTGCCATAACTATTCCGAAGCCTGAGGTGAAGTCTGAACCGTAATTGAAAAAAAGGTAGAATAGGGCAGGCACAAGCATTCCGCCAACTGCTGCAAAGAGAGGCAGGAGTGCATCTTTAAAATTTGAAAGCTCACCAACATACAGCTCTCTTTCAAGTTCAAGACCTATGAGTAGGAAGAAAACACTCATCAAGACATCGTTAATCCAAAAGTGCATATCTTTCCCAAATAAACTTGTGTGCCAGAAGTCTATATAGGTATTTCCAAAGATGGAGTTGGCTATTATTAGAGATATTATGGTTGAAAAGATAAGTAGGAGACCCGAAATCTTATTGCTGTGAAAAAAATAGTCGAGTAAGTTTTTTATGCTCATTATGTGAAAACGCAAATAATACAATATTTGTTTTATAAGGCATAAAAAAAACTCCAAGAGAATAAGGAAACTCTTGGAGTAGTTCAATCAACTTTTGGAGGTAGTAAAAGTTAATTTGGAGGTATGTCTAAAAATATATATCTCTTTCTCCGCCGTGAATGGCAGCAAGGTTTTTCTTAACCTTTTCTTGTTGTTCTTTTCTTACGTTATTGATATGTTCTTCAATAACTCTTAGTCCTAATTCTTTTGTCTTAGGTGATGCAAAGTCTTCAAGGTATTCTTGGAAGGTAAACATTGCATTTGGCAGACAGTATTGTTGAATAAGTCCTGGCTTAGCGATATCCATAAAGTCTTGTCCAACTCTTCCTTTCCTATAACATCCTGTGCAGAATGACGGAACGTAACCTGCTTCTGCAAGTGAGTAGATAACTTCATCTAATGTTCTATGGTCGCCTGTTGAGAATTGAGTTCCTGTTCCTTCTTCTTCGTGAGCGTAGGAGCCAGGGTTGGTTTTGGAAGCTGCCGATACTTGACTAACTCCAAATTCAATCAATTCGTTTCTCATAGCGTCTTGTTCACGAGTTGAAAGTATGATTCCTGTGTATGGAAGTGCAATTCTAAGTATTGCAACAATCTTCTTAAAGTCGTCATCAGCAACTGGGTTAGGTATGTTTTCTGCATCTGGAGCTCCAACTGCTGGTTCCATTCTTGGCACAGAAACTGTGTGAGGTCCACATCCAAAAGCTCTTTCAAGGTGATTAGCATGTTCAATCATAGCAAGCACTTCAAAACGATAGTCAGTAAGACCGAATAATGCACCAATACCAATATCATCAACTCCACCTTCCATTGCTCTGTCCATAACGGTCAAACGGTTTAAAAAATCTGCCTTTGGTGAACCTGCTGGGTGGAAACGTTTATATAAAATCTCATCATAAGTCTCTTGGAAACATACATAAGTACCAATCTTTTCTTGTTTAAGCTTCATGAAATCTGGAACATCCATTGGTGCAAGCTCAACATTGATTCTTCTCATATAGTCTCTTCCGTCTCTTTCCTTAACTGCGTATGTTGTTCTAATAGCTTCAACCATATAGTCAGTACCATTAAAATCGTTTTCTCCACAAATCAAAAGAGCTCTCTTATGTCCTTGTTTCAAAAGTGCAGATGTTTCTTGTGCAATCTCGTCCATGGTTAGGATTTTCCTTTTAATAAGTTTGTTATCCTTACGGAAAGAGCAATATGTGCAATTATTAACACATACATTACCTGTATATATAGGAGCAAAGATAACAAGTCTTTTTCCATAGATGCTTTCCTTTGCATACTTTGCAGTTTCCATTATCTGATGGATTTGGATTGGGTCTTCTATTCTTAAAAGCACCGCCACCTCTTCAAGACTAAGCCCTTTAAGCTTTCTTGCCTTGTTAAGAATTGTGTCGATCTCTGCTTGACTTGGTGCTTTTCCTTCAATAAGGTTATAAAGTTTGTCCCTATCAATGAAGTTTGTGTTTCTTTCTGCTATATTCATTATATCTGTATTTAATTGTTTTTGTTTTCTATGCCTTATGCTAATCCTGACTACAAACACCACGAGCCAAAATAGCCTTAACCTCAACGTCTTCCAAACGACCAAGCTTTCCAGTTAGGGCGTTTATCTTATCGCATGAAGATTCAATAACAAGGGTGATGATGTGTAATCCTTTATCTAAGAGAGGTAATCCCTGACGAGCTAATATAAAATCGGCATACTCTGACAATATGTGATTGACAGTTGATGCTTGCGATTTATCGTATATAACTATAGAGATTGTACCAATTCTCTTTTCCATTAGTTCAACTTTTGGATTAGATTAATAATAAATTTAAGGTTGAATATACTTGCTTTATGGAAGAGTTTTAAGAAAAGTCCTCCACTTAGGTTTCAATTCAATTGCAAAAGTACAATAATTTTCTATTCAATACCAAGAAAAAGAGAATTAATTTCAAATTAAATTTATTTTCCTGTTAAGATAATTTATATAACTTTGTTTTAGATTATGGTTTTAGTCTAATTCAAATACTCTAATTGTCTTTACTTCTGCTTGTTTTGGGGTTAAAATAAAGCCATATTCTCTTTCAGCATTCTTTAACGCCTCAGGAAGTTTAACTAACGGTTGCCTGTTATTTGCATAAAAGCGAATATCATCTTTAATCATTATATGCTTTAACTCTTCTGGCACTCTAATAATAATGTTTTGATATTCTGCAAAACTATGAACAACATATTGTAGTTCACTTGAGTAAATAGTATAATCTTTTGTTTTAACTTCTTTATCG
Source organism: Bacteroidales bacterium (assembly GCA_041673165.1). Classification (GTDB taxonomy): domain Bacteria; phylum Bacteroidota; class Bacteroidia; order Bacteroidales; family P3; genus UBA10566. The sequence goes on along the minus strand of JBAYYI010000030.1, from coordinate 9,295 downwards.
AATTTAATCTTCTCAATATCCTTTACCTCTAAGAAATACACAGTCTTAATTTCAGTAATAGTATCTATTCTTAGGTTAAAATCCTTTGTCATTTTCTTTAATAAACTACTTAAATCAATATCGTTGGAGTCTTTACTAACAATATTAAGATTAGAGAAGGAATTGTCTTTTGGATATGTTTTAAACTGGTAATCAAGTTTGTTTTCAATAAGATATGATGCTATTTTAGCAAGTGATTCTTTGTATATCTCAATTGTTTTACCACCTATTATATCAGGAGAATCTGTTGAGTAGAATCCAGAAACGCTTGAAAGAGTTCCTTTGTAGTTGCTATCTTCTATATCAGTCGTTCCTCCAAAACTAATTATGAAGCCACTGAAAAACAATAATATGAAATTATAAAGAGAGTGGGCTAAAATGGCATAACGTAATTTCGCACGAATAGCTATGAAACTTAAAACTAAAGCTAAGCCAAAATATAGAGGAAATGCTGCAAGATAATTTTCTAAGTCTAAGTTACCATAATGACAAAGGGAAAAACCTAAAGATGTTAGCACTACAAAAGAATAAGTTTGAGAAATTGGCTTTTTCTTTAAAAGAAACATTATTCCAAGAAAAGCAAGAGCAAATATAAGTCCTGCATAAATATTCAAACTCACTGCTATAAAAACACTAGCCAAAACTAAGGTAAGATATTTAGTCCAATTCTTTTTAATTGTCCAAGAGCGGAAAGAAATCTCTTCCATAATTGGAGCAATAATAACAAATGCAACAAGAACAATCCAACCATTCAGCTCCATCATCATTCCCAATATTGGATTATCTTCAACACTCGTTTCAATATTAAAGAAAATATTTGTAATTATCCCTATAAAAGATAAGGCTAATCCAATAATTAATAAATAACCGTAGCCATGCTTTGAATTCTTTTCCATAATGATTTCTTGATTTATTAAATTAATATTTCGTAAATGTACACTTAATTTCCAATAAACGAAGAGAAGGAAAAATTATTGCTTACGATATTTGTGAGAAGTCGGTTTGGGGTTTGTTTTTAACGAAGTATTCTCTTAGGAGTTTATGCTTAGGAAGGGATAGGGTGGGGTCTTCTTGTGCTATGTCTATGGCAAGACTTCTTGATGCTTTAAGTATGGGTTCGTCTTTTACTATATCTGCAATTTTAAGGTCAAGTAACCCGCTTTGTTGTGTGCCTGCAATGTCGCCAGGTCCTCTTAGCTTAAGGTCGGCTTCTGCAATTTCAAACCCATCGTTAGTTTCACACATCGTTTCTATCCTTACCTTTCCCTCGGCTGATAGTTTATAACTGGTCATAAGTAAACAATATGATTGGTCGGCTCCTCGTCCAACTCTTCCTCTTAGTTGGTGGAGTTGTGATAGTCCAAAACGTTCTGCATTTTCAATAATCATAACAGAGGCATTAGGAACGTCAACTCCAACTTCAATAACTGTGGTTGAAACCATAATATTTGTTATCCCTTCCTTAAACCTATTCATCTCATATTCTTTGTCCGCTGGTTTCATCTTGCCGTGAACAATACTTATTTGATATTCTGGCAGAGGGAAATCCCTAACTATGCTTTCATATCCATCCATTAGGTCTTTGAGGTCGAGGGTTTCCGATTCCTTAATTAGAGGGTAAACTATATAAACTTGTCTCCCTGCTTTTACTTGCTTACGGATAAAATCAAATACTCTCAACCTGCTTTTGTCATAGAAATGGACTGTCTGTATTGGCTTTCTTCCTGGTGGCAATTCATCAATCACCGAACAGTCGAGGTCACCATAAACTGTCATTGCTAAGGTTCTTGGAATTGGAGTTGCAGTCATAACAAGTATATGAGGAGGCATGTGGTTCTTTGTCCACATCTTTGCTCTTTGTCCAACTCCAAAACGATGCTGTTCATCAATAACGCATAGTCCAAGATTAGAAAACTTAACCTTATCTTCCAAAAGAGAATGCGTACCAATGATTATATCAATCTCACCGTCTTCTAAAAGAGGATGTATTACCTTTCTTTCTTTTTGTTTTGTACTTCCTGTAAGTAGGGCAACCTTTATTGGCATATCGCCTAAGAATTTCTTTATTGAAGTATAGTGTTGCTGAGCAAGGATTTCAGTTGGCACCATAATTGCAGCTTGAAACCCATTATCAATTGCAATAAGCATAGTAAATAACGCAACCAAGGTCTTTCCACTTCCAACATCTCCTTGCAGAAGTCTGTTCATCTGGTGAGTGGTTTTCATATCTTGGCGTATCTCCTTAATAACTCTTTTTTGGGCATTAGTTAAAGTGAAAGGTAAGTAGTTATTATAGAAATTATTAAAGGCTTCTCCAACTACTGAAAACACAAACCCCTTTGATTTTTCTGTCCTAAAGTTCTTTAAGAGTTGGTGTTCAAGTTGCATATAGAACAATTCCTCAAACTTTAGACGCATCTTTGCCTTTGAAAGAAGCTCTGGAGAATAAGGGAAATGGATTTGAATTAACGCATCTTGATGAGAGATTAACTTAAACTGATTAATGATTTGTGGAGGTAGGTTTTCATGAATATATCCTTTGACTTGAATAATTAGAGCCTTTACTAACTTTGATATATTCTTAGAATTAAGGAAGGAGTTCTTCATTTTCTCCGAAGTATTGTAGAGTGGAGAAAACTTTTCTTCTTGTTTCTGCTGCTCATTTATAAATACTTCAACGGGTTCAATCTCTGGATGAGCAAAGTTATAGGTTCCCTGAAATAAAGAAGGCTTTCCAAAAACAACATATTCCTTATTTAGAAATAGGCTTTCCTTAATCCATCTTAAACCTCTAAAGAAAACGAGCTCAACCATTCCTGTTTCATCTGCAAACTTAGCAGAAATTCTTGCCTTTGGGCCTGCACCGATGGTTTCTATGCCAACAACTTTTCCCTTAATTTGAATAGATATATCTTCTGAGTTAATATCTTTTATCTTTAAGAAATGGCTCTTATCAATATACCGATAAGGATAATAGGTTATAAGGTCTTGGTAGGAAGTAATGCCAAGTTCTTTTTTTAAAACCTCAGCTTTCTTAGGCCCAACACCCTTTAAAAATTCTATCTTTGTATCTAATAGATTATTAACCACAATTATTCACTTATATATCTCAAAAACGTTTTACTTAGCTACAAAAATACAAAATAAAACCTAAACAACCCTATTTCCTATTATTTACTTAAAATAACACGGTTTTTACAGGCTTTTAGCGAAACGTCACTATACGAAAATGAAACGCTGTAATAATTTCTTGAAACGCCGTAATAGTTTTTTAGTTCTTTGTTTTAATTTCCTGAAACAGCGTTTCATTTAGGGCATAAAAATAGCGGAGATATTTGTTTTAAATACCTCCGCTTTATATAAGCTTTCTACTTTAAAAATAGAAAGTAAAGTTTTTTGTTTGTTATTTTCTTGGTTTTAAACCTAAGATTTGTCTTGCCTCAGTTGGGTTTGCGATTTCTCTTCCCATTTCTTTAGCCATGCGAACTACCTTTGCTACAAGTTCACCATTAGATTTTGCAAGAACTCCTTTTGATATAAAAACATTATCTTCAAATCCTACTCTAACATGTCCACCATCAATGATAGCAAGTGCTGCAAGAGGGAATTCAAAGCGACCAACACCAGCCACGGTATAGGTTGCGTCATCTGGAATTGAACCACGTAGGAAAACAAAGTCTCTCATCTCTCCAGAAATTCCACCATTAACTCCCATAACGAAGTCAAAGTGCATCGGTTTTACAATATGACCTTTCTTGTGAAGTCTAAGTGCCATATCAATCATGCTTTTGTCAAACACTTCAAGCTCTGGCTTAATTCCTCTTTCAACCATTCTGTCTCCAAAATACTTTATTGTGTTTTCAGTGTTAACGAATACTTCATCACCACCAAAATTACAAGTACCACAATCTAAGGTAAGCATTTCTGGATTTAATTGTATTGGTTGAAGACGTTCATCATCAGTCATTCCAACAGCTCCACCAGTTGAAGGTTGTATGATTACATCAGGACATGCCTTTTGTATTGCATCTATAACCTCTTTAAAGCGATTCTTGTCTTGGGTTGGAGTTCCGTCATCCTTCCTAACATGTAGGTGTATGATTGAAGCACCTGCATCGTAAGCCGATTTAGCTTCTCTAACACATTCTTCAATTGTGTAAGGAACAGCAGGGTTATGTTCTTTTAAAACCTCTGCTCCGCTAATTGCTGCAGTTATAATTAATTTTTCCATTTCTAAATTAAATTATTGGTTTTTTCTTTGACAACTTTTTGGAACAACACAGGTTCCTGATGCTCTACAAACAACAATTGCTTCTTCTAAAACATCAGCAGCTGAATTTGAAATATCGGCTCTTGGAGCAATAACTTTTCTTGCCTCAAAAATCATCTTACGAGAAGATCCACCAACCTTTACAATCTCTCCTGTTGCTTCAATAAAGTCACCAGCAAAAACTGGAGCAAGGAATTCAACATTGTCGTATGCTACGAAAAGTCCTTCGTCACCGTCTTGAATAATTAATAGTTCTGTTGCAACGTCACCAAAAAGGTTTAGCATTTTTGCTCCGTCAACAAGGTTTCCACCATAATGAGCATCGTGAGAGCTCATTCTCATTCTAATTAAAGATTTTACTGCCATAATATTTTTTATTTTATAATGTAATCAATGAATAAATAAGGAGTATGAATATTGTGAGGTTCGATTACGTCAACCTCTTCGTTAACTTCTGCAATAACTAAATCAGCAGCCATTGCAATAAAAGGATTGAAGTTTTTGGTTGTACCTCTATAAATTAGATTGCCGTATTTGTCAGCTGCACTTGCACCAATAATTGCAACATCAGCTCTTAGAGGTTTTTCTAATAAATAATCAACTCCGTCTATATTAACTTTTTGTTTTCCCTCTTCTACGATTGTTCCAAGACCTGTTAGAGTAAGAACTCCACCAAGTCCACCGCCACCACAACGAATTCTTTCAATAAGTGTTCCTTGAGGGACTAATTCAACTTCCATTTCATTAGCAAGCATCTTTTCACCTGCTGCAGGGTTTGTTCCAATATGAGAAACAATAGCTTTCTTAACTAAACCTTGCGCAACCAATAGACCAGAGCCACATTCAGGAAATGCAGTGTCGTTGCAAATAATTGTTAGGTCTTTCTTTCCCGCCTTAACAATTGCCTCAATAAGTCTTTGAGGAGCACCAACTGCAAGGAAACCTCCAACCATAATAGTCATGCCGTCTTTTATTAAATCAACCGCTTTGTCTATATCAATATGTTTCATTCTTATTATTTTTATTTTATGTTTTTACATGGAAAATGCAATGCAAAATTAAATATTATTTCCCTAATAACCAAATCAAGGCAGATAAAACCAATAGATTATCAGATTGAAAGAGAATAGATTTCCCTTTTAACAATAGTTAAGTCTTTACTTCAAGTATTTTGAGCTTAATAATTTATCTGTAATTTTATTATCTTATTTCTTTAATTCTAATCTAAAATCATTCCTATCTTGTTATGTATTATACAATTATTTATTACCTTTGCATACAAAATCAATAGTAAACACATTAAAAGAATATAAATAATGAGTACAAAAGTTACCAAAGAATTAGTAAACCCAAGAAGCATTGTTGTTGTAGGTGCGTCAAATGATGTTACAAAACCAGGCGGAGCAATCTTAAGAAATATTATAGAAGGTGGATTTAAGGGACAACTATATGTTGTTAACCCAAAGGAAACAGAGATACAAGGTATAAAATGTTTTAATAACGTTAAGGATGTGCCACAAGTTGATTTAGCAGTTTTAGCTATTGCTGCTAAGTTCTCAGAAGAAACCATTAAGGTTTTGACTCAGGAGAAAGAAACAAAGGCTTTCATCATTATTTCAGCAGGATTTGGTGAAGAAAGTCAAGAAGGTAAAGAACTTGAACAAAGAATAGTTAAGCTAATTGAAGATAATAACGGATGTTTGATTGGACCAAACTGTACAGGTATATTCACTCCTCATCACCATGCTATTTTCTCAAAACCTTTCCCAGAGTCTTCTTCAAGAGGAGTTGATTTTATCACAGGCTCTGGAGCAACAGGTTGTTTCATAATGGATATAGGTATTCAACAAGGTCTTCATTTCAACCATTGTTGGGGAGTAGGTAACTCTGCACAACTTGGAATTGAAGATATATTACAATACCACGATGAAGCATTTGATCCAAAGACCTCTTCAAAGGTAATTTTGATGTATGCTGAAAACATCAAAGACCCAGCTAAGATATTAAAACACGCAACCTCACTAATAAAGAAAGGTTGTAGAATAGCAGCAGTTAAGTCTGGCGGTTCAGAAGCAGGTTCAAGAGCAGCCTCATCTCATACAGGAGCTTTGGCTTCTCCAGATGTTGCAGTAGATGCACTATTCCGTAAGGCTGGAATTGTACGTTGTAATGGTAGAGAAGAACTAATTACTATTGGAGCTATCTTTACTTATCCAGAATTTGAAGGAAAGAATATTGCAATCATCACTCACGCAGGAGGACCAGCAGTAATGCTAACTGATGCACTAAGTAAGGGAGGATTGGAAGTTCCACATATTGAAGGAGAAAAAGCAGATGAACTTATGACAAAACTATTCGCAGGTTCAGCTGTTGGAAACCCTATTGACTTCCTTGCAACAGGAACTCCAGAACAGTTAGGAGATATTATAGATGCTTGTAATAATGATTTCGACAATATAGACGCAATGTGTATTATTTTCGGAACACCAGGGCTTGCACCAATCTACGAAGCATATAATGTAATTTCTGAAAAATTAAAAACATCTAAGAAACCAATATTCCCAATCATGCCATCAACTCTTGTTGCAGGTGATGAGGTAAAGGATTTCGTTTCAAAAGGTAATAACTACTTCCCAGAAGAAACCGTATTTGGTACAGCTCTTGCTAAAATCAAATCAACACCTAAGCCTGTTGGAGAAGCAAATGACTTAGTTAAAATAGACGTTAAGAAGGTTCGTGAAATCATAGACGGAGCTAAGGACGGTTATATGGACACTAAGATAATGATTGAACTACTTGATGCTGCTGGAATATGCCATTCAAATGAAATATCATCAGATAAGGTTGAAGATTCAATAGCATTTGCAAAACAATATGGCTTCCCACTTGTAATGAAAGTTGTTGGACCAGTACACAAGAGCGATGTTGGTGGAGTTGTTCTTAATGTTAAGGACGAAGAAACAATACGTAGAGAGTTCGAAAGACTAATGAAGATTAAAGAAACATACGCAGTCCAAACTCTTCAAATGCTATTTGGAACAGAAATCTATATCGGAGCAATGAAAACAGAACTATTCGGACACCAAGTTCTTTGTGGAATAGGTGGAATCTTTATTGAAGTTCTGAAAGATGTTCAATCTAATCTTGCACCAATAGGAATTGCTGAAGCAAAACAAATGATTAAGAGCCTAAGAAGCTATAAGATTATTGAAGGAGTTCGTGGTCAAGAGCCAGTTAACGAAGAACTTTATGCAGAACAAATAGCAAGAGTATCTGCACTTGTTCAAGCTGCTCCAGAAATTGCAGAAATGGACTTAAATCCTCTATTAGGCTCTGCAAAAGCTGTAGTTGCAGTTGATGCTCGTATTAGAATTGAAAAATAATAATTAAAAAATACAAGTTATGATGAATAAAACATTTTGGATGAATTTGTCATTATCATTATTGATAATAGCAATGTTTCTTTTGCAGCATACACCAGAGTTAGACTCTTTGAAGTATTGGATTTGCTTTGTAGTAGTTGTTATATCAGCAGCTGTAATTATTAGTAATACGTTTACTTTGGTTTCAAAGTATTCAAAACTAAATAAAGAAATCTTAAAAGCAAATAAGAGAATTGCAGAATTAGAAGTGCAAGCAACCAATAAAGAAAATTCAGAAATAACACAATAGAAAATATATGAAACTTAAAGATATTCTTGTTGCCCTTATCGCATTAGGGGTAATCGCTATATTTTTGTTAATTGAGCCTCTAAGAGAAGGCTTTATGCAGTGGAGCGGCGCAAAGGACTGGAGATATTTCCTGCTTGCATTTGTTAAGTTCGCCCTACTTGCAACCCTTGGAGAAAGCATTGGACTAAGGATTTCAAAAGGAGTATATAACCAAAAAGGATTCGGACTTATGCCAAGGGCTATTGTTTGGGGATTCTTAGGAGTTATTATCTCAGTTGCTATGGGCTTATTTGCTCGTGGCACTTTTGGACTATTTACATATTTTGGCTTAGAGCTAAACCCAGTAACCTTAGCTGAGCAAACTGTTTTCATTAAATTACTTTACGCATTTGCTGTATCTGTTTTTATGAATACATTCTTTGCTCCTGTCTTTATGACTTTCCACAAGATAACCGACACTCATATCTTAGAGAATGGAGGAACTGTTAGGGGATTGTTTAAGCCAATTGCTATGGGTAGGATAATGGAAAATTTGAATTGGAAGGTTCAATGGGGATTTGTGTTTAAGAAAACTATACCATTCTTTTGGTATCCAGCACACACAATTACTTTCTTGCTTCCAAAAGAATTTCAAGTCCTATTTGCAGCACTATTAGGAGTTGCTCTTGGAGTAATTCTCTCATTTGCTAATATGAAAAAGAAGTAAGAAGATATGATAAGATTAAAATCAATAATCATTATAATCCTACTTTCAACTACATTTACATCCTTTGCTCAAGAAACGAAGAAGTTTAGTCTCGATGTCTATGGAATATTAGATATGCAAGCATGTTATAGTACTAGGAAAGCATATTCAGCAATTGATGGTTTGTTTTCTCTCTACCCTTTATATCCTTCTTACGATATTAACGGAAAAGATTTAAACTCTCAAGATACTTGGAATATGTCAGCAGCAGCTTCAAGACTTGGTGTAAGATTAGGTCTTGGTGAGGCAATGGGTGCAAGAATAACAGGAGTAATTGAGGCAGACTTTACAGGACAAGCTGGAGGTTTAGCTCACTATATGAGACTTAGAATGGCTAATATTAATTTGAAATGGAATAATGCTCAGCTTCTTGTTGGTCAGCATTGGTCTCCGATGGTTCTTCCTGAAATGATGCCAGGGAATCGTGACCTTCATAATGGAGCTCCTTTTCATCCTTTTGCACGTCAAGCCCAAATAAGACTGGATTACCAACCTTATGAAAGATTAAACCTTGTTGCAGCTATTGGATTTCAAAGAGATTTTGCAACAATTGGAGTTAATTTTTCAAG
>JBAYYI010000029.1:0-25764 GCA_041673165.1 Bacteroidales bacterium | reverse complement strand
AAAATATGAATAAACTCTTTCTTGGTAAAGGTTAAAAACTCTTTCATAATCTAATCGTCTGTTCTTTTAGCGTTTCTTGCAAGCTGGTAAAATATGTCGTCAATAGAATTGGATGAGAACTTTTCTTTAAGCGCTTTAGGGGTCTCTAAGGCTTCAATTCTGCCGTCAACCATTATCGATACCCTGTCGCAATACTCTACCTCGTCCATATAGTGTGTGGTAACAAAAACTGTTATCCCTTTATCTGCTGTCTTATAAATTAGTTCCCAAAACTGCCTTCTTACAACTGGGTCAACTCCTCCTGTTGGTTCGTCAAGAAAGACAACCTTAGGATTATGAAAAATAGCAACCGAGAAAGCAAGTTTTTGTTTCCATCCCAAAGGCAAGGCACTTACTAAGGTCTGTTTTTCATCTTGGAACCCCAGTTCTTCAAGTAGGATATCGGTCTTTAGGGCTATGTCTTTCTTCTTCATTCCATATATGCCTGCAAATAGATTAATGTTTTCCCATACCTTTAAATCCTCGTAAAGAGAGAACCTCTGGCTCATATAACCAATATTTGCCTTAATCTTTTCCGATTGGTGTCTTATGTCAAATCCAGCAACTTTTGCATTTCCAGCACTTGGTATGCTTAATCCACATAACATTCTAATAACAGTTGTTTTCCCTGCACCATTAGCTCCTAAGAAACCAAATATCTCTCCCTTTTTCACCTCAAATGAGATATCATCTACCGCAGTAAAATGCCCAAATTTCTTAGTCAGATTATTAACCACAATTACGTTTTCCATACAAATCCTCTTATTATAAGCTTATCATTTTAAATTCACCCACCAAGCAGAAAACACTTGGCTTTCATTCTTTAGATCCACAATCTCACCAATCATAGGTGTGATTAGTTTTATATTATTTTCTCTGCTTATTTCACTTAGCTTTTCTATTGGTTCTTTCCAAGGGTGGTCGGCAAGTGCAAATTTAGCCCAGTGAATAGGCAGAACTCTTGTTGCATTTAGGTCTTTTGACTCCAAAGCAACCTGACTTGGCAGAGAGTGAATAAACTTCCATTTCTCGTTATACTGTCCTGTTTCCAAAAAAGCCAAATCTATTTTCCCAAACCTCTTACCTATTTCTGCAAAGTGATTATCATAGCCACCATCTCCACTCAAAAATAAGTTCATTGTAGGAGTTTGAAGAACATAAGAAAGCCATAGAGTTGAATTTCTTTTTAGGCTTCTGCCTGAGAAATGTCTTGAAGGAGTTGCATTAATAACAAAGCCTTCACTTAGCTTTTGGCTCTCATTCCAATCCATTTCTATTATCTTTTCTGCTGGGTAGCCCCATCTTTCTAAGTGAGCCCCAACTCCAAGACCACAAATAACTAAGCTTACTTTATCTCTTAGTTTCTTTATTGTTTTATAATCTAAGTGGTCGTAGTGGTCGTGAGTTATTAATAGGTAGTCAATCTCTGGCATATCATCAGCAGAGTATATGTTTGTTCCCTCAAAAGAGGATATCATAATAGGGATGGGTGATGCGTGCTTAGAGAATACAGGGTCAACCAAAAAGTTCTTTCCGTCAATTTGTATATAATATGAGGAGTGACCAAACCAAACGCTAATATCTCTATCCTTAGCAATTGCTTTCAAATCTGTTTTAATGGCAGGAATGATATCAGTTGGTCTTAGTCCGTGTTTCGTTTCGTTAAACTTCCTTGCCATCATCTTTCTCATCCCCTTATTATCAACCATCATATTAGTTTGGCTTAGGTTATGGAATTGACCATCTCTATAGTTTGGCGATTTCTCCATCCTTTCTAACCTCTTTCCTGATGCAACCTGTCCAAATAAAGGCAGCTGCAAATACAAAACAGGAGTTAGTAATATTATAGTAATTATAATTATTGTAGTTATCATAATCTTCTTTAATCTTTTCTTAATTCTCACAATATCTTTTAGTTAGTTTTATTTCTTTTTTAATTTCATCCATTCCAACTGGACAACTTCATCCATTACCACTGGAAGACTTTGTCCATTTGTAATGGGAGACTTTGGGTTTTTATTTTAATAGTAGGATAAAATAATCTTCTATTGTTGGGGTTATTTCTTTGTAGTTATTGGGCAGGGTTTCGTCTTTAAGGGTTATATGGCATGAGTCGCCAAAGGAATAGCAGGAATAAACATTTTCATTATCCCTTAGTTCTTTTAGTAGCTTAGGCATATTGTCACCCTCAACAGAGTAGAGTTTCTTTGGGAATTTCTTTATCAGGTTTTCTGGGGTATCTATATCTAAGAACTCTCCATTATTGATTAGGGCTATCCTATCACAAAGTACGGCTTCGTCCATATATGGGGTTGAAACAATAATGGTTATTCCTTGGGCTTGTAGGTTTTTAAGCATTTGCCAAAACTCCTTCCTACTTACTGGGTCAACGCCCGTGGTTGGTTCGTCTAAGTATAGGATTTGAGGTTTGTGAATTAGTGCACAGGATAGGGCTAATTTCTGTTTCATTCCTCCTGATAATGCTCCTGCCTTTCTCTTCTTAAAAGGTTCTATATGGCTGTAAATATCCTTTATTAAGTCGTAGTTGTCTTTGACTGTTGTGTGGAATACGCTTGCAAAGAACTCAAGGTTTTCCTCTACGCTTAGGTCGTGATATAGCGAGAACCTGCCTGGCATATATCCAAATATCTCTCTTATCTTCTTATAATCCTTTACTATGTCTAAGTCGCCTATCTTAATCTCTCCACTGTTTGGTAGAAGTAGGGTTGTTAGTATTCTGAAAAGGGTTGTCTTGCCTGCTCCATCGGGTCCTATTATTCCAAATATCTCTCCCTTATCCACTTCAAAGCTTATATTCTTTAAGGCAGGTTTCTTATTATAGGACTTCGATATATTGTTTATAGTTAATGCTTTCATAGTTTTACATCGGCATACATACCTATTTTCAAATAACCATCGTTTTCAACCATTACCTTAACGGCATAGACCAAATTATCTCTATCATCCTTAACTTGTATTGACTTTGGAGTAAATTCTGCCTTAGAACTTATCCATGATATCTTTCCCTTATATTCTTTTCTTTCTTTGCCGAAGTCTGCAAACACTTTTATCTCTTGGTTGAGTTTAACTTGGGTAATTTGCGAAGAGGTGATATAAATCCTTAGTATCATATTATCGGTGTCTGATATCTTAAAGAGAGGTCTGCCTGCTCCTGCAATTTCTCCTTGTTCGGTATATTTCAAAAGCACCCTTCCTTTTATTGGGCTCTTTATCTTGCATTTCTCCAACTGGTCGTTGATTTGCAAGACCTGTACTCTAAATGATGCCTCCTCTGAACTTATTGATTTATTCCCTTTCTCAAAAGAAGAAACTTGTGCTGATAACTGCTTTTCAGCTACTGTTATATTAGAGTTTATATCGTCTAACTGTTTTTGGTTTGCAGCGTTTTTCTTCAAAAGAGTTTCTATCCTTTGTTTCTCAACCTTCATCTTTGTTATCTGCTCTTGTAGTCCTGCAATTTGCTTATTAACATCTATTGCTCTGCCACCTATTGCTTCTATTGAATAGAGTAGTTGTTGGCGTTTCAAATAGAGTTGCAAGGTGTCTATAAGTCCATACTCTTGACCTAATTCAAGCTCTTGTCCTTCTTCAATATTAAGTGAAAGTATTTTTCCATTAGCCTCCGAAGACACTATTATTTCCTTTGCTTCAAATACTCCTGAAGCGTCATAGTCCTTTTCGCCATTACCACAAGAGGCAAAGAACAAAAGTATTGGTAATAAAAATAATTTGTTTTTCATTTTCTCTAATTTATTATTGTAGTGTATTTATAAATCGACATTGATAACTGTGTTTTATGAAGTATCATATTTTGGTTTGCCATATCATAAGCGTTGACATCCTTAATATAATCGCTTGTGCTTATTGTTCCGTTTTCCATCTTATACTCAGATGAGTTCTTAATTTTCTCTCTAAGCATTATTATTTGTTTATCCGACAAGACAAGCTTATCTAACCTTTGTATTTCCGTTTTCTGGCTCTCTTGTTGTAGGGTTGTGTTAAGTAGGAATGCCCCTTTATTAGAATTAATCAACTCTTTGTTTGACTCTATTATCCTCTTGCTGTCTTTTTTGGTATAGAAGCTGCCTATATTCCAACTCATCCTAAGACCAACGACTGCAAAGAAATCAGCATATTCTTGAAACATATTAAGGGCTGGCTTCCCATATCCTCCTTGTGCAAAGAAGCCTAAGTGAGGGTAGGATTGAACATTAAGCATCTTTGATTTAATATCTAAAAGCTTAACCTGAGATTCAAAAGCCATTAGCTCTGGTCTCCTAATTTCATCATTGAGATTGCCTGCAATAAGATTAGGCTCTAAAAACTCAGTATCAGCTTTCAAATTCTCCCCAATCATTAGTGACAATATCCTAATATAAGATTTCTCCATAAGTTCAATCTCAGCTATTCTTTGACTAAGGTTTAGCTGCTCAACTCTTATTAGGTCAAGGTCTGATTCGTTTGCTAAGCCACTTTCCATAAAGGCTGATATCTGACTGAAGTTTCTCTCTAATTCCTTCTCCATTAATAGGGCTTGTGATTTCTGCTCCTTGATGCTAAGTATTCCGAAATAGAGGTTTGCAACTCTGTCTTTTAGGGTATAAAGCTCGACTTCAAGACTGGCTTTTTGGGTCTCGAGCTCTGCTTTAATTTCTTTTTTCTTAGTCTGAGTTGCTCCCCCATCCCAAATCATCTGATTAAGTTCTAAGACTGCCTGATATTGATCCTTCGACATCTTTGGCATATCAATCTCTATGGCAAAAGGAAGCACTATGTCGATAGCTGTAACATCGGACTGATAGCTTGCCTTTGCTGATAGGTTTAGCTGAGGGAAGTAGTTCTTGTTTGCATTAGAAATTGAATAGCTTGCAGTCTTTTCCAAAATGCCTGTGTTTCTGAATGTTGGATAGTTCTCCTTGGCTTTCTCTTGGCAGAACTCTATTGAGACTTGCGAGAATGTCATTGTTGAAACAACGGAGAACAATAAAAATAAAAATATCTTTTTCATTATATATATGATTTTATTTATTTGAGTCCTTAATTGGTCTAATACTGTTTAATATTGTTATTACTATCTCTTGCTTCCTGCCTTCAAACATTTCTTTAGTTGTTTGTTCATCTAAGCCCAAAAGGTGTTCGGTAATTGGGAGAATAAGGAAGGTGAAGATATTTAGAGATGTTATATTTATCATTAGGTCAAAGGCTGAAATTTCTCTAACCCTTCCTGCCTTATATTCTTCTTGCAGTTCCTTCTCCAGATTACCAAGTACATAAGGAACATTGTTTTTAAACGTCTCTCTGATTAATTCTATTGTTATTGGGTTATTCTTCACCTCGTTCAAAACAAAGATTGGCAGCTTAGGGTTTTGAGCTAAGGCATCGAAATGCGATTCAATCCTAAGTCGAAGTTTGTCTTCAAAACATAATCCCTCATAGTCATCAACTTCAAAAAGAGAAATCAAAAACCTTAACTTATTCTCAAAAACCTTTTGGAACAAATTAGCCTTAGTCCTATAATAATAGTGGATTAAGGCTTGGTTACAACCAACTTTTGCAGCAATTTCAGTTGTCGAAACACCAGTAAATCCCCTCTCAATAAACAATTCCTCTGCAACATTAAGGATAGATAATTCCATCGAATCCTTTTCCTCTTTTGCACCTTTTACATCTTTAAGTTTTGCCATCTTATAATAGTTTCACTGAATAATTTTATTAATAGGTTTGTTTAATAAGTCTATTAACATATCTGCAAAACTACATCATTTTTCCGAACTACCAAATAAAAAGAGAAAATAAATGAAATAAAATATCCCTTCCCTAATATTAAAGCACCTCAAATCCTTTCAGCGTATTAATTTTTTAAAGTGGCGTTTCAGTAAATTATTACAGCGTTTCATTTTACTATCTCTTCATCTGCTTTTAGAGAACAAAAAAGCACCTATCTCGTTTTGAAATAGGTGCTTCTTAAAATTAAAATAGTTTTCTGTTATTCAAAAGATAGAATTGCTGTTTTAATAATTTCTATCGCTTCTCTTAACTCTGCTTCTGTTATTACTAATGGTGGAGCAAAACGAATAATATGTCCGTGAGTTGGTTTTGCAAGCAAGCCCATATCACGCATCTTCATACATACATCCCATGCTTCTTTTCCGTTCTTTGGACGAATAACTACTGCATTTAATAGTCCTTTTCCTCGAACAAGCTCAATCATTTCTGATTTCACATTGCCTAATTCTTCACGGAATATCTTGCCTAAGTATTCTGATTTCTCTGCTAATTTCTCTTCTTTAACAACTTCAAGTGCTGCAACTGCAACCTTGCCTGCTAAACAGAAACCACCAAAGGTTGAACCATGTTCGCCTGGCCCTATGGTTAGCATTATTTCATCATCTGCAAGAACTGCCGAAACTGGAATAATACCTCCTGAGAGTGCTTTTCCTAAGATAACGATATCTGGACGTATTCCTTCATGGTCACAAGCAAGCAGTTTACCTGTTCTTGCGATTCCTGTTTGAACTTCGTCAGCAATGAATAATACATTGTGTTTCTTACATAAATCGAAGCAAGTCTTTAAGTATCCTTCGTCTGGAAGAAAGACACCTGCCTCTCCTTGAATTGGTTCTAAAAGAAAACCTGCTACCTTATCTCCATGTTCTTCTAATACTTTTTCTAAGGCTTTGGTATCATTATAAGGTATTTGAATAAAACCTGGTGTGAATGGTCCGAATTGTCCGTATGAATCTGGGTCACTTGACATAGAAATGATAGAGATTGTTCTACCGTGGAAGTTTCCTTCACAACAAATGATTATTGCTTCATTATCTGGAATTCCCTTAACCTTATATCCCCAACGACGAGTAAGCTTAAGAGCTGTTTCATCAGCCTCAGCACCTGTGTTCATTGGGAGTACTTTGTCGTATCCAAAGTATTCGGTTATGTACTTTTCATAAGGACCTAAGCAGTCATTATAAAATGCTCTTGAAGTAAGTGTAAGGGTTTGTGCTTGATCACAAAGAGCTTTCACAATTTTTGGGTGACAATGTCCTTGGTTAACTGCTGAGTATGCTGATAAGAAATCAAAGTATTTCTTTCCTTCAACATCCCATACAAAAGCGCCTTCTCCTTTTGCCAAAACAACAGGGAGGGGGTGATAGTTGTGAGCTCCGTAACGATGCTCTAACTCGATAAATTCTTCTGATTTAGTCATAGACAATAAGTTTTAAATGATGAGTGCAAATATAAACTTATTTGTTTTATCTCCAAATTTTACAGGTGATTATTTTCGACCTATATTTCTAAAGGATTTAAAGAATATGTTCAAATCTGTTTGCCAGCCGTAGTTTCGTGCATATAACAAATCTAAACGATGTAAGGTGTTTGGTTCAAAGGCTTTGTTCAATAGCGAATCTTTTGTGCAAAGAACACCTTTCTTGATTTTAGGGAGTATCTTATCGTATTTTAGGTCTTGATTGGAGTATCCGACCCATGTTCTTTGAGAAAAGAGTACTAAAAACGCATTTCTCCATAGTCCAAATGGTTGTTTTAGAAAGAGAAACACTATTGGAGAGAAAATTAAGACAAGTAATGAGAGGGATATATCTAATAATCTTTTTTCTCTCTTGCTATCTTCACTTGAAATTGAATTAACAGAAACAACATAGAGGTCGGTTGGGGTATTGATTGTGTTGCTTCCGATTATAAAGTCGGTTTCTGGGGGTGCGATAATAAAGTGTACATTTGAACTTTGTAGCTCTGCCATCATACTTATTATGGTTTGTTGGCTAAGAGTCTTTGCACAAAATATTAGTTCGTTGATTTTATATATCTTAATAATCTCTTTAATCTGTGAGCTGTTGCCTATGAAGTTTGGATTAGAGTTTTCAGTTTCTTTTTCGTCTACAAGACCAATAAATTCTGCTTGTGCGTCTGTTGTTCTTAGAAGTTGGGCAACCCTAACGGCTTCTTTATCATCACCTATTATTGCATAGCGTTTGGTTTGACTTGTTTTCAAAGTCCATGAGCCTGTTGAGAGGTAGGCAGAAACAAACCTTATGATTATTATGACAAATAAAGAAACTACGGCACCAAGTAAGACTAAGGCTCTTGAATATCTTAGGTAGTCTGGAAGCAAAGAATAGAAGACAAGTATTGTTATCATCCCGAAGAAAAGTCCTGAAATTATCTTGGGTATTCTGACGGGTTTGGAATATCCTCCAGAGAGATAGATGGAGAAAAGCCAAATGAAAATATAGATAGGGACGACAAGTTGAATATATTGTGAGGGGTAGTAGGTTGGGTCATTCCAAATATTATTACTCCACCAAGAAACAAGTAAAAAGTATGATAGGTAAACAAATAAAAAGTCTAAGACAGGCAAAAACAAGTTCTTAAATATCCTTGTTAAGAAAGACATCGTAGCTCTAAGCCATATTGCTATTTTAATAAACTTTGTGAAAAGATTAGTTTGCTTGGTTGATAAATGCTTTTGAGCAAAGATTGCCATTGCATTATAGAAGGTATAGACATAGTTTATTGATGCTTTCTTTGTGCTTTCTCCCTTATAGTGAATTATTCTTGCTTCTGGGAAATAGTAGTTCTTATAGCCTCCTTTTGTAATCCTGTATGATAGGTCAATATCCTCCCCATACATAAAATAGTCTTCGTCTAAGATTCCAACCATATCTAAGCACTCTTTCTTAAGTAGCATAAAAGCTCCTGCCAAAACATCTACTTCATTAGTCTGATCGTCTGGGAGATGTCCCATATAGTATCCTGCATAGCGTTTGGAGGTTGGGAAAAGATTAGTTAGTCCACTCATCTTGCAGAAAGAAACCCAAGGACTTGGAAATCCTCTCTTGCTTTCTGGCAGATACTTTCCTCTTCCGTCAATCATCTTTACGCCCAAACCTCCACAATCGGGGTGAGAGTCCATAAAGTCGATACATTTCTCAAAAGTATCTTCCTCAACAACTGTGTCTGGATTAAGAAGTAGTATATACTCTCCTTTTGCTATTCTAATTGCTTGATTGTTTGCTTTCGAGAAACCAACATTGTCTTTATTGGCTATTAGAATTACTTCAGGGAACTTTTCTTTTAGCATTATATTAGAATCGTCCACAGAGTTATTGTCAACAACAAATACTTCTACGTCAATATTCTTGCAAGCATTCCTAACTGAATACAAGCAATGTTCTAAAAAATAAGCTACATTATAATTAACAATTATAATAGAAAATTTCATCAATCAATAATTTAGTTTTGCAAAGATAGTATTAAAAACGAAGTAATAAAGCTTTTATTTTGTACATTTGCAACTTATTATATAAATAACTATACTTTGAAAATGAAGAAAAGCCTGCCTTTTTACTTTATTGTCATTTCCATATTTTTATTAATGATTAGTCCTTTTCTTTTCGCAAGAGGAATGTTTGTGGACGGAATTGTTTACGCTAACTTTTCAAAAAACTTCGCTATAGGCCAAGGGTCGTTTCTTCATCCTTTCTATTCTCTAACCTATCTTACTGACTTTAACTCTCATCCTCCAATGTTTTTCTTCCTCCAAGGCTTGTTTTTTAAAGTCTTTGGAACAAGTTTTCTGATTGAAAGGTTTTATTCTGTCTTATCTATTGTTCTAGCAGGCATAATAACAATTAAGATTTACAAGATATTAGACTTAAAAACAAAGTTCTTACCAATATTCTTTCTGGTTTTAATTCCTCTAATAACCTGGAGTGCTACAAATAATATAATAGAAAATACCCTAATAATCTTCACATCTCTTTCTGCACTATTCTATCTTTATTCACTAAAAAGCAAGAGATTAATCTTTCTATTCTTAGCAGGCATTTCACTTGCTATAGGTTTTAGCATTAAAGGTTTTGTTGCATTCTTCCCACTATCCCTTCCTTTTATTTACTGGCTTGTTATAAGAAAGACAAAGTTTAAGAGAATGTTTTTGGACACAATCTTAATAATACTATTCTCAATATCACCAATAATAATTTCAATATATTCCTCCGCTGATATTATGGATTACTTTCTTAATTATTTCAACACACAGATAATAGGAAGTATAGAGAATGAAGTTACAGTAAGTTCTCGTTTCTATATAGTATGGATATTTCTACGAGAATTACTTATACCAATTATCATTATAGGCTTACTTGCACTTGTGATAAGGTTTAGGAAAAAGACCAGCATATTTAAGAATAAGGAAAATAACAAGAAAGCATTAATGATGTTTCTCTTTTCCCTAACTGCGGTTTTGCCAATAATGATAAGTATGAAACAAAGTGGGTTCTATATTATAACAGCATTTCCTTTTGCTGCAATTGCTTTATCGGCACTGATAGACGAGTATGTAAATGAATTAATATCTAAGATAAATATAAAATCAAAAGGGTTTACTATACTTAAATACCTTTCTGTTTTCTTATTAGTATTCTCCATTTCTCTTTGTTTTGTGTTTATTGGTAAAGATAGTAGAGATAAGAAACTACTATCAGATATGGATATAATTACAAAACATATACCTCAAAACGCAATTATAAGTGTTCCTATTCAAATGGAAGAGGAGTATTACTTATTTGCCTATTATGCGAGGTTTCACAATATATCGATAGATCTAAACTCTGATATTCAAAGGAAATACTTATTAATTAAAAATGACTATGAATATAATTTTGAGGAGATGAACTATAAGAAGGTTGATATAGAAACGCAATCATTTAATTTATATGAGAAAGAAAATTAGATATTTTATTTTGACTTCGTTGCTACTTGTTTCCTTTTCCAGCTTTGGACAAGTTAATGATATGGTATATGAAAATCCGAAAATAGATTCTCTTGAGAACAAAAACCTAAACCTTCATATTGAAAATCTGAACTTCTTTAAGAACAATGAATTCAAATCGAATAAGATTAGGGGTTACACTCTGCCTGGATTTAGATTTAGTCCTAAGCTTTCCTTAGTCTTAGATAAGAAGATATTGATAGAAGCTGGTTTTAGCGTACTTAAATATTGGGGAGCAAACACATATCCTTGCTATTCTTATACTGATATTGCTAATTGGAATGCTAATGATTATCAGAAAGGATTTCACTTCCTGCCTTATTTCCGAGCTCAAGTTAAAATAGCAAAGAACCTTAATTTTGTCTTTGGCAATCTATATATTAACAATAACCACAACCTAATCCTTCCTCTCTATAATCCTGAACTAAACCTTAGCTCTGACCCAGAAACAGGGCTTCAACTATTATTCAATTCTAAGTATTTTAGTTCCGATCTTTGGATTAATTGGCAGAGTTTTATGTTTAAGACTGACACGCATAAAGAGGTCTTTACATTTGGATTTACAAGTAAGACTAATATAATAAATCCAGATAATAAGCTTCAAGTTTATATTCCTATTCAATATGTTGCACAACATAGAGGAGGAGAATTAGATAGCCTTCCTTGTAATTTACTTCAAACATGGAGCAATTATTCAGCTGGCATTGGCTTTAACTATAAGCTAAATAAGGTGGTTGAATATCTTAATCTCGAGCTCTCCTATGCTGGCTTTAAAGAGAATGCAGGCTCTAACAGTCCTTTCAAAAATGGATATGGAGCTTATTCAAAGTTTGGTATTGGAGGGAAAGGTCTTAATTTAGATGTTTCTTACTGGGTTTGTGAAGACTTTATGACCATTCTTGGTGCTCCACAGTTCATAAACATTGCAACATCAACCAAGAATATGGTTTATGATAAGATGCGAGTTATTTATACCCACTTAGATTATGTGTATATGAGCAAGCCTAATTATTCCTTTGGATTAGAGTTTAACGTAATCTACTATCTACCTTTCGTAGGACATAGTTCTGAATTTGGAACAATACATAATCCTGATTATGCAGAATATTCCTTTGGACTCTTTCTAAAACTAAATCCTAAGTTTAAACTTTATCACTTCAAAGATTAGAGAAACTTATTTATGATTTGTAGCACAGCCCTCTCCCATATGCTCACAACTTGGTTTGCAAACAAATAGTCCTTTAAATAAATTATTCATTGGCTCCACTTGTTCTGGTTTAAGAAGAGCTTTTAGGTCTTGGTACTGCTCAATATGCTGACGAAGAAGTATCTTTTGAAATTCTGTTATCTTGTTTTCAAGTTCTGCAATCTTTTCTTGGTTGCTGTTCGATGCAAGATAATCCATTAGTATTTCTTGGCTAACGTGAAGACTGTCAATAGCTCTTAGGGCAATTGCTTGGTGCTGTTTCTTAATTATATCATATTTTGCTGATTGATCTTTGTCTAAATCAAGCTTCTTTGAAACATAGCAATTAGAACTTATGTTTTCTGTCTCTTGTTTTTTCATATTATTGCAAGAGCAACCCCTATTAGTAACCAAAAAGAATATATTAACTATTAGAAGTGCAATAACTACAACTATTAATGCTATAAAATATGATTTTTTCATAATCTATTCTTGGTTTAAAAGTTCAACAGGGTAGAGACTTGATAAGGCTTCAAAATGATAATCTTCAACGAATTTATTATAAGAATTGTTTTCTGCAACTTGAGAAATATCTGACTTAGAATTATAGGTTGAATATATATTGAACCCCATTAATAGGGCTAATGTAATTATACTTAATCGTAGTGCGTTAAGTCCCCAAGTAGGAACAAAACTAATGCTTTGCTGATTACTAATCTTTGTTTGAATTTTTTGGAATAAGAAAGGATTAATTTCTTGTATTCTATCCTTTTTCAATAACGTTTCCATATATTATATCTGTTTTATTTTTTATTAATTTCTTAGCTCTGTGGATTAAAACCTCAACAGAAGCCAAAGAACAATCCATTATCTCTGCAATCTCTTTCTGAGGGAGTTCGTCATAAATAAATAGGATTATTGCTTGTTTTTGTTTAGACGGCAATTTGTCTATAACCTTATGCAAGGTATCTATTTTTTCTTTTTCTTCAAGTGATAAATCTGCTCTATCGTCTGATAGTAGCCATTGTTTTGAACTATCAATGCTTACAAATAAATTTTTGATTTTTTCTTTTCTAAGGTAGTTGATTGTCTTATTGAACGCAATCCTATAGAGCCAGGTTGAGAGTTTTGATTTACCTTGAAAGGTTTTGGCCGAGGAGTAGATTTCTAAGAATATGTCTTGAACTAAGTCTTCAGCATTATCTCTATTATGAGTCATTCCATAGCACAAGTTCATAACCTTCAATTTATGCTCATTGAAAAAGGCTTCAAATACTTTTTGATTACCTAAGGCTATTTCGTTTGCTATCTCTATATCGTTCATAAATGTTTAAAGATAAAGCAGGACTATGTTTCAAACCCTGCTTTATTAATTTGCAAAATTATTTATAACTAAACAGTTATTATTTTTTTACAGCTTTGTCATGATTACAATCGTGTTTTTTGCCATCTTTTGAAGCTTTATCTTGGCAACACTCATGTTTCTTACCATCTTTTTTTGCCTTATCTTGGCAGCATTCATGGTCTTTAGCCTTAGCATCTTTTTTAGCGTCTTTTGAACAACAAGCTGCATCCTTCTTTGAGTCTTTGTCTTTCTTAGAATCACAACATTCTTTCTTTACTTCTTTTTTAACAGGAGTTTGAGCAGAAACTGAAGCTACTGAAAACATTGCAAATGCAAATACTAACAAAATTAATTTTTTCATTCTTTTTTTGTGTTTGTTTTAAAATAATAGTTTTATTTATTGTATAATTATTAAGACGTCTCTCTTATTGAAACCTTACATTTAAAGCAAAGAAAGTTTCTTTTTTTATAAAATGCCGATTTAATAACGCAAGAATTTCAACTTATAATATATTATATTTGTTTTTCTAAGGCTAAGAGGAATACTTTTTTCTCTATCCCTCCAGAATACCCACCTAATGAACCATCACTAGCAATAACCCTATGACAAGGTATTAATATTGCAATCTTATTCTTACCATTAGCATTTGCAACAGCCCTACAAGCTTTTTCATTCTTTAATCTAATTGCCTCTTCCTTGTATGAAATTGTTTTACCATAAGGAATTCTAAGGAGCTCAGCCCAAACTGTTTTTTGAAAATCAGTGCCATTAGGAATTAAAGGAAGGGTAAATTCTTTTCTTTTCCCATCAAAATACTCCGCAAGTTCAATTTCTAATTGCTTAATAAAAGAATATGCCTTTGAGTCCTTATTATTATTAATCTCTTCTCCCTTTAAATCATATTCTTTGTAGTTCTTCTTATCCACAAACTCCAAAAACATTATCCCCTTATTGGAAGCAAAGCATATCATATTGCCTAAGGGCGTTGGGATTTCCTTCTTTAAAACTAAATCTTCTTTCATAAATTCTTAATTTTCAACTACGCTTTCTTCCCAATAGAATAACCCTTTACGCCATAGAAGATAAGATATAGATAACCTATTAAAGGAATAACAAATGAAAGTTCAATAGTAGTTATATCTGCCAATAAACCTTGTAGGGGTGGAAGAATTGCTCCTCCTAATATCATCATAATAAGAATGGATGACGCCTCAGCAGTCTTGTCTCCAAGTTTATCAATTGCAAGGGTAAAGACATTTGACCACATAATTGAATTGAAAAGCCCAATAGCTAAGAGAGCCCAAATAGACCAGTAACCAAAATTGCCAAAAACATTCATTCCAACTAATAATAAAGCACTATTCACAACTGCAAATATGGCAAGTGAACGTGCAGGCTTAGATTTACCAAGGTAGAAGAAAAGGAAGTTAAGTAGCATAAAGATTAAGAAATACCAAACATCACTTATGCTTAGAGAATGTAGAGAGTAGTTTACTATAAAGATTATGCTGAAACTTGCAACAGCTAAAAGCAGCATATAAATTACCTTTAAGTTCGTTTTTATCTTACTTAGAGATACTGCACCTAAGAAACGACCAATCATAGCCCCACCCCAATAGTAGGATAAGTAAGAACTAGCAATTTCTTTTGTAATCTCACCTTTTGAAACCTCAGTTAGATAAGAAACTAAGTTGCTTCCTACCGAAACCTCTGCCCCAACATAGAAGAAGACTCCAAGAGCTCCTAACCAAACATAGGGATATTTGAATATTGATTCTTTAGATTCTTTGCTTGCTCTTGTAATGCCAGGTTCTTCTATCTTAGACAGTCTAATGAATATTGCTAATAACACAAGCAAAATCCCTAAAATTAGATATAAAGTTTTAACCGATGATACCTCTTTCGAGTCCTCTCTAAATAATACATATATAAAATAACCTCCAAGAGCAGGCCCAAGTGTTGTTCCAAGGGAATTGAAAGCCTGTGAAAGGTTTAATCTACTTGAAGCAGTATCTGAATCTCCAAGCATAGCAACAAAAGGATTGGCAGCAACTTGAAGGAAAGTTAATCCAATACCTAATAGAAATAAAGAAGAGAGGGAATATCCAAACCCTAAATTTTGCATTGCTGCAAGGGAGAAAAGGAGACAAGCAACAGAAGCAATATAAAGTCCTATCTCCAAAGTTCTCTTATAACCGTATTTATGGATTGGGTCAAGTCCTTTTTTTGCTAAGAAGAAAAAGCCAAGTGATCCAATGAAATAAGCAATAAAGAATGCGAATTGAACAATATTTGCTTCAAAGTGAGATAAATTATAAACATCTTTGAAGTATGGTATAAGAATATCATTAAAAGATGTGATAAAACCCCACATAAAGAAAAGCACCGTGATAGATATCATCGGTATAAGGCTATTACTTTTTTGTTTCATAGTAAAGTGTGTTTGATTTTTCTTCAATAAATGTTTCTTTTCCAATCTTTTGAATATCTTCTATGGTCAAAGCTTGATATAAATCAACCTCTTTATTAATTTGTTCTATATCTCCCAAAAACTCAAAATAACATAGGCTCATTGCTCTTTCCAATGCCTTAATTTGAGAGAAGGTTGATGTGGATTCATACTTGTTTTTAACCTTTTGAAGTTCATTTTCAGAAATTTCTTCAAGGGTAATCTTTCTCAACTCTTCCAAAAGAGCTTCTCTTCCCTCTTGCATACTAACCTCATCTCTATATTTGCCAGACAAGATAAACAATCCATTATCAGCATCTCCACTAATATAAGCATTTACCTCAGTAAAGATTTGTTTTTCCTTAACAAGGCGATTATAGAGTCGAGAAGAGCGTCCACTTGAAAGGATATCGGAAAGTAGATCAAAGGCATAGTATTCTTTTTCTAAGCGAGAAGACATTGGGTAAGTGATAAAGATAAGATTTTGAGGAACATCCCTTTCAACCCTTAGCTCTCTTGCCTTTGTTTGAATGGGTTCCTTAGTCGTATTTCTCTTTATCTCTTCTCCCCTTTTTATACTGCCAAAATTCTTTTCGCATAATTGTTTAATATTCTCTGTTTCCACATTGCCAGCAATACATAAGATTGCATTATTTGGCATATAGAATTTATTATAAAACGCCTTTACATCATCTAAGTTAGCGTTCTCAATATGTGAAATGTCTTTCCCTATCGTGTTCCACTTATAAGGATGCTTAGTATAGGAAAGATCACGAAGTAAAAGCCAAACATCACCATAGGGCTGGTTAAGATACCTTTGTTTATATTCCTCAATAACTACATTTTTTTGAGTATCTAAGCTCTTTTGTGACATAATAAGATTATTCATCCTATCACTCTCAAGCTTTAATCCAATTTCCAGTTCGCTTAGTGGAAGACTTATATAGTAATTGGTGAAGTCGTTGCAGGTGAAAGCATTTAACTCTCCTCCCCTTTCCTCAACAATTGCGTCAAAATCAGGATAATTTTTACTCCCTCCAAACATTAGATGTTCAAAAAGGTGTGCAAAACCTGTCTTTTCTTCATTTTCATCCTTTGAGCCAACAGCATAGAGAAGATTTATTGCTACCAAGGGTGTGTCTTTGTCTTTGTGAACAATAACTCTTAGTCCGTTATCTAATGTGAATTTATCGTAATGTATCATCTACCTATTATTCTTTATTATTTCTTTGATTTGAAAGCGTCTTATCCTGCATATTTCTCAATATCCTTATCAGTAATTTCTCCCTCACAAAGAATTGCAAGACGCTCCGTTACATTTTTAAGCTCCCTAACATTACCTGTCCAAGGCATTGACTGAAGTTTCTTTATAGCCTTAGCACTTAGTTTTGGCTTCTTAGTATTCATTTGTGAGCAGTAGGCATCTAAAAAATAATCCACAAGCAATGGAATATCTTCAAGCCTTTCACTTAGGTCTGGAACCTTGATAACAATTACCGAAAGCCTATGATAGAGGTCTTCCCTAAAGTTTCCACGTTCTATCTCCTGTTTTAAGTTCTTATTTGTTGCAGCAATAACCCTAACATTGACCGAAATATCTTTCTCGCCACCAACTCTTGTAATCTTGTTTTCTTGAAGGGCTCTCAAAACCTTTGCTTGTGCTGAAAGGCTCATATCACCTATCTCATCAAGGAAAAGACTCCCTCCATCTGCAAGTTCAAAATTTCCTTTTCTTTGTTTAATTGCTGATGTGAAAGCTCCTTTTTCATGACCAAAAAGTTCACTTTCGATTAGTTCAGACGGAATTGCAGCACAGTTAACTTCAATAAAGCTATTATTTGCCCTCTGACTAATGCTATGTATAGCCTTTGCAACAAGCTCTTTCCCTGTCCCATTATCTCCTGTTATAAGTATCCTTGCATCAGTAACGCCAACCTTTTCAATAAATGAATACATCTCTTTCATCTTAGTGCTTTGCCCAATCATATTTGAACTTATGCCTGACAAGAGACTTTGATTACCCTGTTTCTTAGTTTTATTCTCTGTTTTTGTTTTTTGATTGCTCGTTTCAGTGCTTTGAAGATTATCCGTTAATACCTTCAATAATACATTTAAGTCAATAGGTTTTTCAATATAATCAATAGCTCCTTTTTTCAAACACTCAACAGCGGTTGAAATTGTGCCATGACCAGAAATCATACAGACCTTTACGTCCTTTATTTTAAGAGCTTTTTCCAATACCTCAACGCCATCCATCTTAGGCATCTTTATATCGCAGAAGATTAAATCGTAATCATTTTTCTCAATCAAAGAAAGAGCCTCCATTCCGTCAGCTGCCTCTTCAACAATGTGGTTTTCGTATTCTATTATATCTTTAAGGGAGAAACGGATTGACTTTTCATCGTCAATAACCAATATCTTACTCATATCATTATCTTATTATATGCCAACAACCAGCGGTCTGGCATCTCATTATTAAGGGCTGTTTGGTAGTCTTCGTAGGAACAAGGAACCAAATAATGCCTTTCATATTTTATCATCTTGTCTTTCGAGCACGGAACCTCCATCCACCACCTCTCACTCTTCTTACTCTTATAGAAAACAATGGTATGGGAATTGTCATTAATTGTAACAAAGTATTTCTTATAGCTTTCCTTTTCTTTATATGGGAAATCTTTCTTTCGCCATAAGAACCCATCAATAAAATACCAGATAGCATGAGCTACCATGTGGGATGTTTGTCCGTTAATATCAAAAAGAGGATTTGTTTCATAAAAACCTATAGAGCTACACTTGTCACTCATTCCAGCATAACGAACAAGCTTACAAAGCTCTTGCCCATAAAGTCCGTGGGGAGAAGGGTTGCCATTTGCAGGTGCATCACTCTGACGAACAGCAGATATATCCACCGAAATCATATCAGCATTCCTAACAAGTGGCTCAACATTATCTAAGTTTTCTTGAATAGCCCCTACCCTATAACACTCAAAATAGAGCTTATCCATAAGACCTAATATATCTCTTTCAACGAAGTATTCTTGGTAACCAACATGTGTGTAGTTGAACATATAGTTTGGCTCACGACAAAGCATTGCAGTAATATAAGCCTTTGAATTAAACTCATCGCTATCGGCAGAAATATCAATCGAACTATCTATTGTGAAAGCATTAATTATCTGTCCTATGTTTTCGTATCCCCTATAATTTGCAAGGGTAATGTCTTGTGAACCTCCCAAGATGATAGGTATGATGCGTAAGTGAAGGAGTTCTGCAACAATGTCAGCAAGTGCGGTGTATGTGTCTTCAATCTGGTTTCCAATAATAAGGTTTCCGCAATCAACAATCCTCGCCTGCTTTTGGTGAGGGAAGAGATTATATAAGTACTTCCTGATTTGGTTAGGAGCGAGTGAGCAACCTCTATTATTGAAGGCGTTTCTCTCTTCCATAACCCCAATAATAGCTATATCAATATTCTCTAAGGCAGGGAATTTGTCCTTATCACAGTATGTAAGTATGGTTTGGCTAAGGCGTCTTTGGTGATGGTTTACAACTAAGCCCAAAGCATCAATATCAATTGGATTGAAATATTCTTCAAATTTCATATCTATAAAACTTTAGTAAATGAGGATGTAAAATTACAAAAGATTTTCCGAAAATAGACCTCATAAATGAAATTTATATAACGATTCCCAAAACCCAAAGCCTAATTATAACTATCAAAACCCTAAGACCAACTCACGAATCGCTGTTTCAATCTCACGACATGCCCATGTCACAGTCGCTGACATACCCATGTCACGGTTGCTCACATACCCATGTCACGTATGCTGACATACCCATGTGAGGGAGGCTGACATACCCATGTCACGAACTGCGACATGGGTATGTCACGAGTTGGAGTCTTTGAATGGGGAGTTTAGCTCTTTAATTCAGCAGTTTAAATTGGTGATTTTATTAAATTAAATGCCTATTTTGTGTCTATTTAATATTATATGTATATATTTGTCAAATCAAACATAAATAAAAAACGATATGAAGAATAAAATTTTATTAGTTTTAGGTGCATTATCTTTTATGACAATGCAAGCAAATGCTCAACCTGGGGATAAGCTTGGGGATAGAGTTAATTTTTTAGAAAACAAAACAAATGATTTAAATAAAAGGATAGACTCAACATCTTGGAGGATAAAAACTCTTGAGAAGTTTAAAGTCTCAGGTTACTTTCAGGCTCAAGCAGAAGTAGGCGAAATTGGGGCAAAGACAAGAACGGGAACAAATGGTGGAAGATATGACGAGGTTATTGATGGGAAGGATGCTGATTTTTTCACTCGCTATGGTTTAAGAAGGAGTAGGATTAAGTTCCAATACTCCGAAAAATTTATGAAGGTTGCATTTGGCTTAGACCTTTCAGAAAAAGGGGTTAAGTTTAAGGAGGCTTATCTTCAACTTGATGACCCTTACTTAAATATGTTCTCTCTTAAGACTGGGGTTATCTACGTTGGTTTTAGTGATGAGGTGAATTACTCGTCTTCAAAAAGGGAGTCGCCAGAGCATTCTCTAATAGTAAATAAACTTATTCCAGATGAGAAAGACCTTGGAACTCAATTGAGGATTACAGCTCCAAAGAACACATTTCTCGATGGCTTAATGCTTGATTTAGGTTTATTTTCTGGAAATGGGATACGCGTAGATGATAATTCTAAGATGGATTTTGTTGCACGTTTGAAGTATGAAAAATCAATTTCTAAGATAAGCTTTGGATTAGGAGCTTCATTATATGCAGGTAGTGTGAATAATGCAGATTCTCTTCTCTATACTGTAAAAAATGGTGTTTGGGATGGAGAAAAGGTTGAAAGCAATAAGATGAATAAGAGGCAGTATTTTAGTTTCGATGCTCAGTTTGCTATCAAGACTATTATGGGTTCAACAAGACTTAGAGGGGAATACTTATTTGGATACCAGCCTTCAGTTCTTGGAGACTTTGCCTCACCTGAATCAAATTCCTATATACCAACAGCGGCTTTTTCATACCAAAGACCTTTTGCAGGAGGCTATGTTTATTTTATGCAAGATATTTACAGAACTCCCCTAACCCTTGTTGTTAAATACTCTTATCTTGATCCAAATACAGAAATGAAAGGTTCACAGATAGGTAATAAAGCAGATATAGCAATTTCAACTATTGGCTTTGGAGGTTTATGGCAAATCAATTCAGCTCTAAGACTTTTGGCTTTCTATGATATTAATACAAATGAAAAGTCAGCAAATCTTATTGGCTATGATAAGGATATAAAGGATAATGTATTTACCCTAAGACTTCAATATAAGTTCTAAGAAATAGGGTTAATCCTTGCAGTTTTCGTACTGGCAAGGAATATTAGATGGCTCAAATTCTACGGTTACGTGAGATACGTCGTGAATTTGGGCTATCTCTCTTATTTTCTCTTTAATAATAAGCTGGTCTTTGTCTGCAACAGCATGCAAGGTCATAACATGGGATTCTCCGTCTTGGCTCCAGATATGGAAATCGTGGATTGAGATTAGGTTTTCTATGTTTCCAATGTCTTGTTTCAGCTTTTCAATATCCACACCATCAGGAACAGCTTGTAGAAGTATCTTAAAGGTATCTCGAAGGTTGTTATAGACATTATATAGTACCCAAATGGTTATTGCAACTGACAAAATTGGGTCAAGGATTGGGAGGTCAACAAATAGCATCACTATACTTACTACCAAAACTCCTACCCAGCCCAAAACGTCTTCCATAATATGTATATAGACTACCCTTTCGTTAAGGGAACTTCCTTTCTTCACTCTTAGGGCAGCAGCTCCATTAACCAAAATTCCAAGTATTGCAAGCCAGAGCATTCCTTGTGCGTGTACAGGTTGGGGGTCGAATAGTCTTTTTACTGCTTCAACAAAAATAAACATTGACCCCACAAACAAAACTCCTGAAAGAAAAACCGAACCAAGGAGTGAGAAACGCTTATATCCATAGGAGTATTTGGCATTTCTTCCTTGCTGAGATTTCTTTTGGAATAGCCAGGCAATAAGGAGGGAAATTGAGTCGCCAAAGTCGTGAACTGAATCAGAAAGTATGGCAACACTATTGGTTAGTAATCCTCCTATAAGCTCAATAATTGCAAAGATTAGATTTAAGAAGAATGCAATTATTATATTCTTTGAAGACTCATTACTTGAGTGGTTATGAGAATGTCCGTGTGAGTGATTATGTGCCATAGTTTATCTTATTTATTCGTTTCTATTAAAGCCTTGCTGAGATATAAAGTCAATATAAGCTCTTGAAAATGCCCTATTATCTTCTCCCTTATAGCGACTCTCTGTAAAAACCTTTGCAAGGTTCTCTTTATTGCTATCTGTGCAGTATTTTTTTGATTGTTCAAGTGCTTCAAAAGGAATATATAATCTGTCTATATCCTCCTTGCTGTAATCCTTATAGGTTTCGTAGTGAACAACTGCTTCAAGTGGCAGTCTTTCTGTTAGTGGTGGGTTTTCTTTTGGATATCCTATTGTTATGGTTGTTACTGGGACTACGTATTTTGGAAGATTAAGGAACTCCCCTATCTGCCTTGCCATATAATTTACTGTTCCCATATAACAGATTCCAAGACCTAAGGCCTCAGCTGCATTGGAGATTGACTGGGTTGCTATTGTTGCGTCAATGGTTGCTATATTTAACCAAAGGAAGTTATCATATTCAACGGTGGTTCCTCTTTGTAAGCACCATTTGTGAAAACGGTTTAAGTCTGCACAAATAGTTAGGACAACAGGAGCTTCTTCCACCATTTTTTGTCCAAAATGGAACTTCCTCAACTCCTTCCTTCTTTCTTTATCTTGGGTAACGATAATAGAATATATTTGCATATTCCCACAGTTTGACCCTCTAATTCCTGCTTCAAGAAGGTTATTTAGGGTCTCTTGGCTAACATCTTTATCGCTATATTCTCTTATTGTTCTTCGTTCTAATAAGGATTTAATTTTATCTCTTTCCACTTCTATTATTTTTTTAATCAATATTAATTTCGGCAAAGATAGAAAATAAATAAAAAAGACTTACATTTGTAGATTGAAAAAAGAATTTCAATAATTAAAACCAACATTATGATTAAGCAAAGAATTTCAAGATTAGTTATTATTATTTTACTTTTATCTTCACCAATTATCTTTACCCAATGTTCAGCTTTCAAATCTGTAAGTAAGGTTGCAGGTTCAATAAACAACATTAGTAATATGATAACAAACTATGATAATATGGCAAAGCATTATATTTCTGTGGTTAATAAAGCAAAAACAGGAAATATTAGTGCTATTCTGGAAGCAGCTGACCTTCTTTCTAATGCTGTTGATTATAAAAAACAAATTGATAGTCTATTGCCAAGTATGAGTTCTTCACAGAAAAAACAAGTTTCTAATATAGAAAGTGCAATTCTTGCTGCAGCTAAAAGCTTAATAAAATAAAACTATTATCTTTGCAGCATATTCCAATTAGAAACTACAAAAAACAGAAAAGAAAGATGAAAAGACTTTTATTATTGGTTCTATTATTTACATTTCCTTTTGTTTGCTTAGCTCAAACTCCTAAGGAAAAAACTCAGAAGGATAAAACCTCAACTCAAAACAAAGCAAAAGCCAAATCAAAAACAAGTACTAAGAAAACAGCTATAACAAAACCAACTAAAAAAGATGAGCCTCAAGCTCCAGTTGTTGACAAGACCTTAGAGGCTTGCACAAAAGCAGAATCAAAACTTGAACAGGCACATCGTCAGATTGAAGAGAATCAATATTGGGTTGCAGAAGAATTATTAAATGAAGCCTTAGTTTTATGTCCTGGTCAAGAACTAAAATATAAATATGAGCTTGCTTGGACATATTACTTAATGAAGGAATACCAAAAAGCCATAAAAATACTTGATCCCCTAACAAAACAACCTGATTGCCCAGCTGACGTTTACCAACTCTTAGGAAACTCCTACGATGAGGCAGGAAACGAATCCATGGCTATTGTAACATATGATAAAGGATTTGAAAAACATCCTAAAGCTGGTTGTTTGTTTTTGGAAAGAGGGAATATAGCATATAAAAGAAGCAACTTTATTGGAGCATTGTTTTACTATGAAAAAGGCATAGAACAAGACCCATCGTTTGCATCAAATTATTATCGTGCAGCTCAAATTTTCCTTTCGTCCTCAGAAGAAGTTTGGGGTATTATGTATGGAGAAATCTTTATGAACCTTGAAAGAGGCTCGGTAAGGTCTCAAGAAATTTCCAGAAAACTATACGACACTTACCATAGTGAGATAACATTTAATGTAAGTCAAATATCGGTTAATTTCAATGACCCAACCATAGTTTATTCTGATAGCAAGACAAGACCAAACCTCTTCCCTGAAAACTACGAAAGCGCATTGCTAAAAGCTTGTTACGGGAAGAACAATATAACCCTTAACTCTCTAATTGATATCCGCAAACGCTTTATCCCAATATTCCAAAGAGAAAGTCCAACCTTCAAAAACGTATTATTCGATTACCATAAACAACTAATCGATTTAGGTTTCTTTGAAGCATATAACTATTGGCTATTTGGCTATGGCAACACCAACGAGGCAGGCGTTTGGATATCACAAAACAAAGCCCAATTTGATAGATTTATGGCATGGTTTAACGAAAATCCATTCCCAATCAATCCTGACAAAGTCTTCTCCCGCTACAAAATGGAGTAATATCTTTTTTCACATCTTAGACTTTAAATTACATTTATCTTATTATTAATTACCATATTTATGGATTAATTATGGTAACTAATAAGTTTATGCTATAAAAGTAGGAATTATGGACTTGATGACAAAATAAAATCTTATCTTTGCACCTTTAAAACAAATGTTTAACAAAAAATTATATACGATATGACAAGAGACACAAAAATCTTTGACCTGATTTCTCAGGAAAAAGAAAGACAATTAAGCGGCCTTGAGCTAATAGCATCTGAGAACTTTGTTTCAGAACAAGTTATGGAAGCAATGGGTTCTGTTATGACTAACAAATATGCTGAGGGTTACCCAGCAAAAAGATATTATGGTGGATGCCAAATTGTGGACCAATCAGAACAATTAGCTATTGATAGAGCTAAGGAATTGTTTGGTGCAGAATATGCAAACGTTCAACCTCACTCAGGAGCTCAAGCTAATATGGCTGTCTTCTTAGCTTGTTTGAATGTTGGTGATACTTTCATGGGTTTAGACCTTAACCACGGTGGTCACCTTACACATGGTTCTCCAGTAAATGCATCAGGCATAAACTACAAACCAATCGCTTACGGAGTTGATGAAGAAACAGGTAGAATTAACTATGATAAGATGGAAGAACTTGCTCTTGAGCATAAACCAAAACTTATTGTAGGTGGTGCATCTGCTTATTCAAGAGATATGGATTGGAAGAGAATGCGCGCTATTGCTGACAAAGTAGGAGCTATATTAATGGGAGACATTGCTCACCCAGCAGGTTTAATTGCTAAAGGTATATTAAATAATGCTGTTGAGTATTGCCATATTTGTACTACTACAACACATAAAACTCTTCGTGGACCAAGAGGTGGTATGATTTTAGTAGGAAAAGACTTCCCAAATCCATGGGGTAAGAAAACACCAAAGGGAGAAATTAGAATGATGTCTGCACTTTTAGACTCTGCTGTCTTCCCTGGAATTCAAGGAGGACCACTTGAGCATATTATAGCTGCAAAGGCTATTGCTTTTGGCGAAGCTCTAACACCAGGATACGGCGATTACTTAAAACAAGTTAAGAAAAACGCTGATGCTCTTGCGACTGCAATGATGTCAAGAGGTTATAAAGTTGTTTCAGGCGGAACAGATAACCACTTAATCCTTATTGACCTTAGAGCTAAGTTCCCAGAACT
>JBAYYI010000028.1:0-26030 GCA_041673165.1 Bacteroidales bacterium | reverse complement strand
ATAAAAAAGAGGGGGCTTGACTTTTTGAAAATAAAATTGGAGAATTGATTATAAGATAATTAACTTGGATTAATTGGGATTATAATTTTTTATCGGACAACAATGAATTGAAAACAATTTCTACCTTTGCGGTGTTAATACATAATTCTAAAGCATATGAAAATTTTTTTATTATTTATTCTACTAAGTTTCCTTGTTTCTTCTACTTATGCCCAAGTCTTTGAAACATTGCAGTCTGATAATTACTTAAAAGTATTAGAGGATACTGTAAAAAGAAGTATGATATCCACTTATACTTATTCTGATTATAGAAAAGATGCCTTTCATGTATTATATTTATCAACAAGTAGTGATACTACTCATTCTCTAATAATAGATGATAATCTAAATATTATTGATAATAAAATACTCAACAATGTGGCATTTCCTCCAGTTTTTTTCTGTAATAATAAAATTTATAAATTTTGGGCAGGAGTTGCCGGAACTTATCCATCTAGTTATTTTACGTTTATATCTTTAATAACTCTTGATAGTCTTGGGGATATAATAAGAACAGATACGATAATGAGAGAAGCTGACGATACCATAAAATGGGAGGTTAGTTATGATAGAAAATTAATGTTAGACGATAAAAATTTTCTTATTGCAGTAAGAGAATTAAATGACACCGATGGTTATTATTCATTTAGGACAGATAAATTAAAGATTATTAAGTTCGATACATTAGGGAATGTTCTTAAAACAAAAATATATTACTCTTCTTATCAGGACTATGACATTGTTGAAATGCCTAATAATATTATGTTATCTATAGTAGGAGGAACTGGTTTTCTCAATATGTATGATAAAAATAAGATATATTATCTTAATAAAGAAACATTAGAACCAGAGGATAGTATTATGGGTTATTTTACACGTAATATGACTAAGATAAATGATTCTCTCTTTGCATTTCATAATTCTTATGCTCAACTTTTGCGTGGCTATCCAGCAGATACCGTTTCAAACATTTGCCTAATGAATATTAATAATAAACGTCATATAAATATTGATTTACGATATTATACTGATTTTAGTAGCAATAGTATTAATATGAGTTTCGAATCACAACCAATGGTAAAAGTAATTGATTTCAAAACAACGGATTCTATTTATGCCTGTTATCTTATGCGTGATGGTTATTATAGTTATTGTGACATAGAGATATGTAATTTTAATATTAATGGGGATACTAATTTTACAAACAGAATAAATCTAAGTACAGGAGGCTTTAAACAAATACAGGGCATTCATGCTACAAATGATGGAGGTATATTGCTTTTAGCTTTCTCTTTAGATGACGGATATATAGGGAAACACTCTACATGGATATTAAAATATCATCCTAATGGATTAATTAATATAAGAAATATCGAAACAGGAGAAAAAGAAACAATAAAAGTTTATCCAAATCCTGCAAGAGATTATATCAATGTAGATATTGAATCAACTAATTTTAAGCAAAGTCATATTGAGTTATATGATATGCAAGGCAAATTAGTTAAGAAAGCGAAGCTTAAATCAAAGCAAGAAAATAGGGTTGATGTTTCTAATCTAAATGCAGGAGCTTATACTTATAATGTATCTCTTAATGCTAAAACTATTAGTGGAAAGATTATTGTTGGGAAGTAAAGAATTAATTTTAAATACATTGAAACTATGAAAAAGACAAGTATTCTTATTTTGCTATCATTGATACTAAGTACAGGTATCAACGCACAAACCCTTACAGAAATTTACAGTAATGATGATTTTAAGGTAAAAGAATTTACGGGGGATTTCCCAGAAATCTTTATAATAAATAATAAAGATGACGATACAATTTGGGTGTCTTATTTTGATCAAACTCTTGAAAATTCTAAAATTATCTCATTAACTAAAGATTTAAATATCATATCCAATACACTTATAAATTATCCCCCTATTGTATTAAAATCATTTGAATATAAGATTAATGATAAATTTTATCGAGTAAGTTATAAAAATCAAGACACATTGCAATTTAGATGTTTTGATAGAAATGGTAATAATTTAATAGATAAATCTTTATGGATTAAAAATAATGAAGATACTCTGTGGATAAACACTATGGAATATTTTAAATATAGAAGTTTAAGTAATAATAATTTTTTACTTATTGCAAATGCTCAATACCCTTCTAATACTGATGAATATGGTTCAGACGCCATAAGATTAATTTTATTTGATACATTAGGAAATATATTAAATACTAAAACATATCCTCTTAAATCATTTATAATAGAAACTCGTATTTGTGAAGTTGGGGAACATTTGTTACTTGAAAAAGTTCCATTTACAGCATCACCTAATGAATATTTTTGTTATCGAGGAATTTCATACATTAATAAGGAAACCTTAGAAATAGAAGACAGTATTCCTCGAGGTCCATTTGTTGATACATTACCTAATGGTGAAATACGTAGGAGTCATCATCTTAACAATATAATAGCAATAAATGATACAACCTTTGCAGGTCTATTTCAGGGGCCTGATTATATAAAGATAAATATTTACAATAAAAAAACCAAAGAAATTATCCATCAAATTAAGCCTACTACATCAACTAATATTTCTACTGAAAATCATAATAACTTTTACGTTGATAGATTTGTATTTAATAATACAGATTCAATTTATACTCATTATGTAGATAATGGCTCTTTAACATTGTTGAATTTTAGTGCAACTGGTAATATTAATTTTCAATATAAACTCTTATTTTCGAGTGATTATATAAAAAATAATGGTGTTATAGGAATGAAAATAACAGAAGATGGGGAAGTTATTATTGCCACATATGGCTATACTATGCAACCTAACTTTAAAGTAGTACGATGGCTGATAAAATTTAATCCAGACGGTTTAGTTAATTTAACCGATATTGAAACAGGAGATAAAGAAACAATAAAGGTTTATCCTAATCCTGCAAGAGATTATATAAATGTAGATATTGAGTGTACAAACTTCAAGCAAAGTGATATTGAGTTATTTGATATGCAAGGTAAATTAGTTAAGAAAGCGAAGCTTAAATCAAAACAAGGAAATAGGGTTGATGTTTCTAATCTGAATGCAGGGGCTTATACTTATAATGTATTTATTAATGGGAAAACTATTAGTGGAAAGATTATTGTTGGGAAGTAAAACGAGTAAAGTTAATCAAAGTTATTACTATTGAGTTAAGACAATAAGGATAAAATATTCTGTAAAACTATTGACAATTAAAGATATATTTCGTATATTTGCATAATAGAAACAATGGGATTAAGTCCTTGAGATTTTCTATTGCAAATTACCCTTAAATTTCCTTAAAATAAAATGATGCACATCTTTCACCCCGAAAGATGTGCATCATTTGGTATGAAAGATGTACATCTTTCGGGTATTGAAACAGCGTTTCAGTAATTTATTACAGCGTATTAATTTTTTATTCCTTTGATTCACGAAACTCTTTCAGTGATTCAGTAAATTATTACGCTGTTTCAATTTCCTTTCTCTTTGTTTTGAGATTCTGTCTAAATAATAGGGGACGGGATTTTCGTAAAATGCTCATTTTCTTTGATTTTATTTGTTAGTATTGATAAAAAATTCTACCTTTGCA
Organism: Bacteroidales bacterium; assembly: GCA_041673165.1. Lineage (GTDB taxonomy): Bacteria > Bacteroidota > Bacteroidia > Bacteroidales > P3 > UBA10566. Next base: position 22,372 of record JBAYYI010000028.1, on the reverse strand, counting down.
TCCTCTTTTTGAAAAAGGTGCTGCTTACTCAGCCATGACGTTTTTTGAAAGGAATAAGTTTATTGTTTAACCCGATTTAGTAAGAAATCACATTTAGAAATCATTTTAGAATGAGAGAATTAAAAGACATTATGCCTTTAGAAGACTTTGATTGGTCATCAATTGGTAAGAAAAAAAATGTGTATAGTAAGAGTGAGCAAGAAACTTTAACTGAGGCTTATGAAAACACATTTAGTCAATTAGCAGAACAACAAGTTGTTGAAGGTGTAATTGTTGCAAAAACCGACCGTGAGGTCGTAATTAACATTGGCTTTAAGTCAGATGGTATAATTCCTTTATCAGAAATTAGATACAATCCAGACTTTAAGGTTGGTGACAAAATTGAAGTTTATGTTGAGAGTCAAGAAGATGCTGGTGGACAGCTTATTCTTTCTCACAAAAAAGCATTAATATTAAGATCTTGGGATAGAGTTAATACAGCTTTCGATACTCAAGAAATTATTAATGGTTACGTAAAGAGCAGAACAAAGGGTGGTTTAATTGTTGATATATACGGAATTGAAGCTTTCCTTCCTGGAAGTCAAATTGATGTTAAGCCTATTCGTGACTACGATGTTTATGTTGATAAAATTATGGAATTCAAGGTTGTTAAGATTAACCATGAATATAAAAACGTTGTTGTATCTCATAAAGCACTTATTGAAGACGAGATTGAATCTCAAAAAGCTGAAATTATTGCAAGCCTTGAAAAAGGACAAGTTCTTGAAGGTATTGTTAAGAATATCACATCTTATGGTGTATTTATTGACCTTGGTGGTGTTGATGGTCTTATCCATATCACTGACCTTTCATGGGGTAGAATCAATCACCCAGAAGAAATTGTTGAATTAGATCAAAAGATAAATGTTGTTATCCTTGACTTCGACGAATCTAAAAAACGTATTGCATTAGGACTTAAACAACTTACTCCTCATCCATGGGATGCATTGAGTGAGGAATTGAAAGTTGGTGATAAGGTTAAGGGAAAAGTTGTTGTTATTGCTGACTATGGTGCTTTTGTTGAAATAGTTCCTGGAGTTGAAGGTCTTATCCACGTTACAGAAATGTCATGGAGCCAACACTTAAGAACTGCTCATGATTTCTTAAAAATAGGTGATGAATTAGAAGCAGTTATTCTAACTCTTGACCGTGAAGAAAGAAAGATGTCATTAGGTATTAAACAACTTATTCCAGATCCTTGGACTGATATCGTTAACAAATATCCAGTTGCTAGCAAGCATGAAGCTATTGTTAGAAACTTCACAAACTTTGGTATCTTTGTTGAACTTGAAGAAGGAGTTGATGGTTTAATCCATATCTCTGACCTTTCATGGAGCAAGAAAATCAAACACCCAGCAGAATTTACTAAGGTAGGAGAGAAAATCCAAGTAGTTGTTCTTGAAGTTGATGTTGATAGCCGCCGTTTGAGCTTAGGACATAAACAACTTGAAGAAAACCCATGGGATGTTTTTGAAACTATCTTCACAATAAACTCTATTCATAAAGGAACAATTATGAATACAAGTGATAAAGGTGGTGCAACTGTTTCTCTTCCTTACGGAGTTGAAGCTTTCTGCCCTAAATCACAATTAGCTAAAGAAGATAAATCAAATGCTAATGTTGATGAGCAAATGGATTTCAAGGTAATTGAATTCTCTAAAGACAACAAGAAAATTGTTGTATCTCACGCAAAGACATGGCAAGCAGATGAACCAAAAGAGGATAGAAAATCTTCAACAGAAGAAAAAACTATGAAGAAACTAAATGAAAATTTAGAGAAAACTACTCTTGGTGATCTTGATGTTTTAGCTAACTTAAAAGAAGAAATGACAAAGAACGAACAAGAATAAATTCAATGTTTTTCGTACTAAAACGCCTAAACTGCAAAGTTTAGGCGTTTTTTATTTGAATGAACTTATAATTAATGTAACTTTGCAATCGTTCACAGTGTGTAATATTGATTTTCTAACATTAAAAAGGGATAAATTATGAAGCGTTTATATTTTTTATTACTATTAGCATTATTGCCAATTATATCTTTTTCTCAAGGTATTAACGCAATCTATTCTTTCACAACTTATGATATTCCCTCTCAAAAGCCTTATGTAGAGATCAACACATCAATAGATGGGAACAGTCTTGTTTATGTGAAAGATAAAGATTCAAAAGAAACAGGACTTGTTGAGCTTACAATTATCATAAAACAAGATTCGATAATAAAATATGTTGAGAAAAGAGACCTAAGGATAAATAAGTCTCAGTCCAATGCTTCAGTCTTAGATATTCAAAGAATAGTTTTAGATAATGGTAGATATAAAGCAGAATTTGAGATAAAGGATAAAAACGATTCAAAGCCAGCTCTAAAGATTGAAGATGCTTTCGAGATTAATTATACAAAAAATCAAATAGCTGTTTCTGGAGTTCAATTAATTGATTCATACCAAAAAACTAATACCCAGAACATTCGTTCAAAGAATGGTTACGACATAATGCCTTATCTATTTGATGCAGTTGATGAACACAAAAATCAAATAACTTACTATGCTGAAATATACAATGCAGACAAGGAGTTTGGATTAGATAATTACTATGTTGTCTCTGTTGTTTTGGAAGATATTAAGACAGGAAAGAAATACCAAGAAATTCAAAAGATAAGAAGAGAAAAAGCAAAGGAAGTAACAATTGAGATGGGAAGTCTTGATATTGAAACCTTGCCTCAGGGAGGTTATTACTTAGTTGTTGAGGCAAGAGATGGCAAGAACATACTTTACGCATACAGTAAGACTGGTTTCTTTAGGTATTCTAAATTGTCAGCAACAGATATTGAGATATTACCTTTGGATGCTTTTGTCCACAACATAAAAGAAGACCAGATTGATGACTATATATATTCCATTACTCCAATTGCAAGTGATGATAAGAAAGCCAATCTAAGGCATATAGTTATTAAATCTACATTTGAAGAGAAACAGTATTTCTTGTATGCTTTCTTTAGGAATATCAACCCTGAGAACCCAAATGGAGAATGGAAATACTATAAAGAGCAAGTTGATTATGTTAATGAGAAATACTCAACACAAATTAAGAAAGGCTACCAAACCGAAATGGGAAGAGTATATCTTCAATACGGTAAACCAGATATTTTAATTGATGAGAAGTTTAAATCAACCTCAGGCACTCGAGTAAGATCCGTTGCCGACCAAGTAGGAAACAATGAAGCTGTTGATTATCCTGCAGATGGTATAACATATATGCCATATCAAATTTGGAAATACAAGAAAACACCATTTGGAGAAGTAAATAAAGGGTTTGTATTCTATGCACCTCAAAACAATTTAATAGAATATCAACTTCTTCACTCAGATGCAAAGGGTGAGCCATCCGATAGATTTTGGGAACATCGCCTAACAAGAAATGCATTGAACGAAGGGATTGAAGGAGCGGCAGGAATTCAATTTAGAAAAGGTTACTAAGCAAAAAGCGTATGTCTAAGGTTGCTGTTGTAATTCTAAATTGGAATGGGGAAGGGATGCTTAAAACCTATCTTCCCTCAGTTATTGAGCATTCAAAAACTGCTGAAATAATTGTTGCCGACAATGGCTCAACAGACAATTCAATTGCGTTTCTTAAATCAGAGTATCCTCAAATTCGCATAATAGATAATAAAGAAAACTTTGGCTTTGCAGAGGGTTACAATTTAGCCTTAAAGGAAGTAGAGGCGGAGTATTATGTCCTCTTAAATTCTGATGTGGAAGTAAGTCCTAATTGGATAGAACCCATTATTGAACTAATGGATAAAGACCAAATGATAGCTTGCTGCCAACCCAAACTCCTTTCCTACTTAGAGAGAGCCAAGTTTGAATATGCAGGAGGGGCAGGAGGGTTCATTGATTACTTAGGTTATCCGTTTTGCAGGGGTAGATTATTCAATAGTGTGGAAGAAGACAAGGGGCAGTATGATGATGAGAAGGAAGTGTTCTGGGCAACAGGAGCCTCGTTATTTGTTCGCTCAAGCGTATATTGGCACTTAGGGGGTTTAGATAAAGACTTCTTTGCACACCAAGAAGAAATAGACTTTTGTTGGAGAGCAAAGAATGAAGGATATAAGATATTCTATTGTCCAAAATCAGTTTGCTATCACTATGGTGGTGGTTCGCTAAACAAAACCTCACCTTTCAAAACCTTCCTTAACTTTAGAAATAACCTCTACCTACTATATAAAAACCTACCACCAAAGAACAGATTACAAATCTTTACAAAGCGTTTTTTCTTAGATATTGTTGCTGCATTTTTCTTCCTTCTCAAAGGAAATGTTGGAGAGTTCCTTGCTGTTTTCAAAGCTTATATTGAATTTATTAAAACAAAAGAAAAGATAAAATCAAAACGCCAACCAATCAAAAACTCAAACCTAAAAGGCATTTACCCAAATAGCATTGTCTTTGATTACTACCTTAGATCGAAAAAGAAATACTCAGACCTTAAATTCTAATCCTGTGACAATAAAATATAAATTAGAAGATTCTTTTGGCCCAATTGGTAGTTTTTCAGGCAAGATTACCTTCTTTGCGTTATTAATTATGATGCTAACTTATCAGTTTACCCCTTTTGCATTAATCATTCTCCTTATTCCAGCTTTCATTGGCTTTTCTAAAACGCATATATTTATTGACCCCGAGAAGTTTAGAGTAAGGTTTTCGACAACTGTCTTTGGCTTAATACCAACTGGGAAGTGGATTGATATAGATGACGAAATGGAGATAGGGATTAGGAAAAACCAAGAGCAGTGGCAGTATATAGGCTTATCAAATAAATCCCTGCGACTAAAACAAAAATCCTATAAAATAGTCCTTTACAAAACCCATAATAAACCTCTTCTAACCCTTAAATACGTTAGCACAATAGAAGAAGCTGAAAAAGAACTTAACCGCTTAGCTCTTATGTTGGGAATGGAGTAATATTATTTCAGGAAGGATTCTACGGCTAATTTATAGCCTTTTAGACCAAAGCCGAATATGCTTCCTTGGCAAGAAGGTGCAATAAGACTGATGTGGCGATAGGGTTCACGGTTTAGGATATTGGAGATATGAACTTCAACAACTGGAGAGGTTATGCTTTTGACTGCATCGGCAATTGAAACAGAGGTATGGGTATAACCACCTACATTTAAAATTATTCCATCATAGGAAAAGCCTGTTTCGTGAAGCTTGTTTATGATTTCTCCTTCAACGTTTGATTGAAAATAGTCAAATCTTATGTGTGGGTAATCCTTAATAAGTTTCTCGAAATAGTCCTCAAAACTTATTTCTCCGTAGATTTCTTTCTCTCTAATGCTTAAAAGGTTTAGGTTGGGCCCGTTAATAATAATTATTTTCATTTGCTTATTGTTTTTATCCATCTAAGGATTTCTTTTGAATCAGGAATTAAAAGTATTGTCTTTTCTTTGTCAAGCACGAAAAAGGTAGGCACTGTGTGGAGATAGGCTTTTATGATTTCTCTATCATTTTCATTCCAAGCATTTATCCAGTTTTGGGGAACGCAGTCTATATTATCTAACCAATAATCCTTTTCAACGTCTGGCAAAACAGCTAATAGGGTTAGTTTCTTCTCTTTAATCAAGTTGTTTAAGCTCTCGTTCTTGATTAGTTTCTTCTTTATCTTTTCGCAATCCTCACATTCTGGGTTATAGAAATAGAGTATGATATAATCTGTTTTTATATCATAGAGGTTTTCCTTTGCCTTGTTTTCTTGTTTTGAATGCTCTGGAGTTATATAGCTAAAGTCCATAAACCTTTCCTTCTCTTGTGAAAATCCAATAAGTGAAAGGAATATAAGATTTAGGAAAAGGATTATGGTCCTTAGCATATATTGTTTATTTATAGTGTTACTGTTTCGCCTTTTGAAGGGATATAAACCTTTTGATATCCGTTTTCGTTAAGGGTGTTTGAGAAGTTGATTTGTGTTTGTTCTTCTCCGTGAACAAGGAATATGTTTTTGATTTTCGTTTTATCTTGACATTCCAAGAATTGTAGAAGTTCCATATAGTCAGCATGAGCAGAGTAGGAATCAAGTCTTCTAATTTCTGCCTTAACATGGTATTGGGTTCCAAAAATTGAAACAATCTTATCTCCTCTAAGGATTTTTGCTCCCAAAGTGCTTGGTGCGCAGTATCCAACTCCAAGAATTGTTGTTCTCTTGTCTGAAATATTATTTGCAATATGGTGTTTAACTCTTCCAGCTTCCATCATCCCAGATGCTGATATAATTATCATTGGACCATGTATTGAGTTAAGACTCTTTGATTCCCCTGTTGAGCGAACATAGTGAAGACGGTCAAATCCAAATGGGTCCTTGTCTGTTTTCATATATTCTTTCATATCATCATTAAAGCATTCTGTATGTAGTCGCATTATATTTGTTGCGTTTAAACTTAGGGGACTATCTACATAAACATCAATGTCGGGAAGCATTCCACTTCTTTCAAGCTTATCTAAGGCATGAATTATTTCCTGAGCCCTACCAATTGCAAATGAAGGTATTATTAGTTTCCCTTTTTTCTTGCAACACGTGTCTATAACTGCACTAAGTAGTTTTTGTTCCGAGAGGTCAACTGGGTCATGAAGCCTATCGCCATAGGTGCTTTCCATAATGATATAATCAGCTTGAGGAAAGGGTTGAGGATTTTTTAAAATACGTTTTGAATATCTTCCAATATCTCCTGTAAATGCTATTTTAACATCTTTTCCTTCTTCATTGATTTTAATATTTACCGTTGCACTACCAAGGATATGCCCATTGTCGGTAAACTTAATTGAAATATCTCTATCTATAAAGAATTCTTTTTCATAAGGAATTGAAATGAAATATTGCATTGCCTCTTGAGCATCTTGCATGGTATAGAGTGGCTCAACTGGGTCTTTTCCTTGGCGAGCTCTTTTCTTATTAAATGTGTAAGTATCTAACTCTTGAATGTTTCCGCTATCTGCAAGCATAATTGAACAAAGATCTCTTGATGCTGGGGTGGTGAAAACTGTTCCTTTAAAACCAAGTTTAACAATATAAGGTATAAGTCCTGAGTGGTCAATGTGAGGGTGGGATAGGAAAAGATAATCAATTTCCGAGGGTTCAAAGCCAAGCTCCCTATTCATTGAGTCTGTCTCCAAGCCTTTACCTTGAAACATTCCACAATCTAATAGTATTTTCTTTCCTGAATTAGTAGTGATTAAGTGTTTGCTACCAGTTACTTCTTTTGCTGCTCCTAAAAATTCTATTTTCATAAGTTATTTGTTTTAACGATAAGCAAAGATATGTTTATTTTTGCAATAGTTATTATGTTACTTATAAAATAACGAAGGGATTTGCCTAATTAGTTTGTTCCTTACTCAAAACTTTCATTTTTAATGTAAATCTCTTATAGTAGAGAATTGCAGCAGTAAGAAGTCCTGCGGAAAAGCCTGCAAAAATGCTCCAAGAACCAAGTTTGAAAACAAAGCCACAAATGTATGCAAAAGGAATAGCAATTAATGTATAAGAAATAAAAGCATATTTCATTGGTTTAGCAACATCGTTTAGCCCTCTTAAAGCTCCAAGGAATAGGACTTGGGAGCCATCAATGAGTTGGAAGAAACCAGCAACAATGAAAAACTGAGCAGCAATTGCAACAACTTCTTTATCAGGAGAAAATATGCTTGCAATAGGTTTTCCAAATAAAATAAAGATTAAACCAAAAAATCCCATTATTAATATTGTAATATGATAACCAGCCTTGAAGTGTTTCTTGATTTCTCCAATATTCTTTCTTCCATATTCTTGACTAATCAAAACCGTTGTGGCACTTGCAAGGCCAGATGCCATTAGGAAGGTTGTTCCAACAATGGTAATAACAATATGATATCCTGCAAGAGTTGTTTTCCCAACCCATCCCATCATTATTGTGATAAATAGGAGTGAGGCAAACTCTAAAAACATTTGTCCAGATATTGGCATGCCAAGCCTTAGTATGATTTTTTGGGTGTGAAATGTCATATTCCTCCAAGAAAAGAAAAGGAAGTACTTCCTATATTTTTTATGAACAATAAGAAAAATAAAGAAAGCTATTGGCATAGTTATTTTTGCAATAAGAGTTGCAATTCCAGCTCCAGTTATACCAAGTGCAGGAAAGCCAAACTTACCATAAATTAAAACATAGTTTAGGATTATGTTTAGAATATTGGCAGAAATTGTTATTATCATTGCATTCTTTGTATTCCCTATTCCTTCTAAAAATTGTTTGAAAGTAAGGAAGATAAGACTTGGAATAAAAGAAATTGAAATAATTAAATAATAAGGTCGGCAAGTTTCAATAACATCTTGAGGTTGTCCAAAATAACTAAGAAATGGAAAGAGTAAGAAAAGGACAGAAAGCATTATTAATCCAATAATAGTATTAAGGGCAATAGAGTTTTGGAATAGCATTGATATCTTTCTATGCTCTCCTCTTGCAAATCCTTGACCAGTAAGGGGTGTAAGTGCCATCGCTATCCCCATTCCAAACATAAGAACATTCATAGAAACAGATCCAGCAAAAGCAACTGCAGCCAAAGAAGTAGCACCCAATTGTCCAACCATAATAGCATCTACCATTTGTGTAAAAGATTGTCCAACAGAAGATAATATTATTGGCAGAGCAAGATTGAAATTAGACCTATAATAGGATTTGTTTAAAAGCATGTCCTTTTATTTTTTGCAAAGATAGGGATGATTTTTGTGTAGTATAAGATTTTTTTGTACTTTTGAAGATTAATATTACCTATAAAGTATATATATGCAAACAATTTTAATTCTTGATTTTGGTTCTCAATATACCCAGCTAATAGCTCGTAAGGTTAGAGAGCTTAATGTTTATTGTGAGATACATCCTTATAATAAAATACCTAATATAACTTCCGAAATAAAGGGAGTTATTCTTTCAGGTAGTCCTTTTAGTAGTATGGATGAAAACTCTCCTAAACCGGATTTATCTTCTTTTAAAGGCAAGATGCCTCTTTTGGGTGTTTGCTATGGAGCTCAATATATGGCTCATATTGCTGGGGGAACAATTCTTCCTTCAGAAATAAGAGAGTATGGAAGAGCAAACTTAAACAGTGTTGATAAAGAGTCTAAACTTCTAAAAGGAATATCTCCTGGTTCACAAGTATGGATGTCTCATGGTGATACAATCTTAGACCTTCCATCAAACTTTAAGGTAATTTGCTCAACTGACAATGTTCATAATGCAGGCTACAAAATTGAAGAGGAAGAAACTTACGCAATACAATTTCACCCAGAGGTAACGCATTCTCTTGATGGGATAAAATTACTAAAGAACTTTGTTGTTGATATTTGTGGTTGTGTTCAAGACTGGACTCCAGATAGTTTTGTTGAAACCACAATTAGCAATCTTAAGAAAGAATTAGGAGACGATAAAGTTGTTTTAGGCTTATCGGGAGGTGTTGATAGTTCTGTTGCAGCAATCCTTCTTCATAGAGCAATAGGTAAAAACCTAAATTGTATTTTTGTTGATAATGGACTACTGAGGAAGAATGAATTTGAAAATGTTCTTGAGTCATATAAGGGCTTAGGATTAAATGTTGTTGGAGTTGATGCAAAACAATTGTTCTATTCAGCTTTGAAAGGGCTTACTGACCCAGAACTAAAACGTAAGGCAATAGGAAAAACCTTTATTGATGTCTTTGATTCTGAGGCTACAAAAATAAAAGATGTTAAGTGGTTAGCTCAAGGAACAATTTATCCTGATATTATTGAATCAGTTTCAGTTAAAGGACCTTCTGCAACAATAAAATCCCACCATAATGTTGGAGGACTTCCAGACTATATGAAGTTAAAGATTGTTGAGCCTCTAAAAACTCTTTTCAAAGATGAGGTTAGGAGAGTAGGGAGATCAATGGATATTAAACAAGAGCTATTAGGTCGCCATCCTTTCCCTGGTCCTGGTTTAGCAATTAGAATATTATCTGATATAACCGAAGAAAAAGTTAGAATACTACAAGAGGTTGATAATATCTTTATTCAAGGTCTTAAGGATAGTAACTTATACGATAAGGTTTGGCAAGCAGGAGCAATGCTTCTTCCTGTTCAGTCGGTCGGAGTTATGGGAGATGAAAGAACTTATGAAAATGTTGTTGCCCTAAGAGCTGTTGAGAGCAATGACGGAATGACAGCTGACTGGTCACATCTTCCTTATGAATTCTTAGCAGATATATCAAATGCTATTATTAATAAAGTTAAGGGTGTAAATAGAGTGGTTTATGATATTTCTTCAAAGCCACCTGCAACAATTGAATGGGAATAAACTTAAAAATTAATTGGCTATGAATCGTTTTTTGAGTTATTTATTATTAAGCTTTATATCTTTTGCTTGTGTAGGGAATTCTTACGCAAAAGAAGTTAAGGATGACATTTATCCAGACAAAACTCTAACCCTTTATAAGAAGAAAACATTAAAGATTGCAATGTTTTTGCCTTTGGCTTATGATAAAATTGAAGAACTTGATTTCACAAAATTTAATATTGAAGAAAAGAAAAGAATTAAGTATCGTTGTTTTGAATATATAACTTTTTATGAAGGAGCAAGGATAGCTTTAGAGAAGTTGGAGGCTGAGGGTTATGCTGTCTCTCTATATGTTTATGATGTTGGAGAAGACGATGTAAATCAAATGAACACTCTTTTATCTAACCCTGAAATAAAGACAATGGATTTGATTATTCCTCTGGTGTTTCAAAAGTCATTTGCCTTGGTTAGTGAGTTCTCAAATCAGAACAAGATACCAATAATAAATCCAATGAGTCCTAACTCATCAATTATTGAGAACAGCCCTTATACTTTTAAGATTCAGCCCTCATATACTGCAGATGTTGAAACCATTCTGAGATATATTAAGATTAATTTCCCAAATCCAAACATAACTTTAGTTTTCACTCCAAGTGAAAAAAACATTGTTGAAATGTATCAAAAAGGAATAGAAAAAGAAGGTTGGTCTTGGATAGGGATTGATTATAATAAATATTCAAGAAGATTGTTTGAGAAAGTAGATCCAAATAAGGATAATATATTTATTTCTGTTGTTGATAAAGGAGATTATAAGATGAATGAAGCTTATGCAAACACAATTCTTTCTCAGTTGAATAATAAAAGAAATCTCCCAGATGTTAACCTAATAGCTCAATATAGTTGGTTAGATTATCCTTCTATTGATTTATCTCGAATTCAAAAATTTAATTTTCATTTCACTTTAAGCTACCTTAACGACTATACTAATGCAAACTTTGCTGATTTCGTAAAAGATTATAGACATCATTTTAATCAAGAACCTGATAAGATTTATGCAGCATTGGGATATGATATTATGATGTTTTTTGTTCCAGCATTGACTAAAAAAGGAAGTGATTTTATTGATGAACCTAATGTTGATAGGACAAAATATATGATAAACTCTTTCTTATTTGATAGGGATGATAAAAACAATGGTTGGCAAAATAGAAGAACTGTTGTTTATAAAATTAATGATTACAAAATAATATCGGTGGGAAGATAATTATATATTTACGATGAAAAAACTTAGCCTAACACTTTACTTACTTTTCAGTCTACTTTCTCTTTTTACCTATTCTCAATCATCTGATTTGAATATTGAAACTCATTATGAGGGAAGCCTCAAGGATAATGGGCGTATGATTATTTCTTTTAATACAAAAAGACACGAGAACATTCTTTTCAATTCAACAATATCTTCGAAAGGATCTAAACAACTTTATTCTCTTCGTTTGCAATATAGTTTTGATAAAGGGAAATGGACAGATGTTTTAGACGCTAAGGGAAGAGTAATTGAATTTGTTTCAGCAAGGAAAGCCAAAACAAGTTCATTTAAAGTTAATTTACCTGATGTTTGTGAGAATAAAGATACTGTATGGGTTGCTTGGAAATCAACAAGACTTAGAGGAGCAGGTCGTTATCCTGAAATTAATATTAGGAATGTAAGCGTTTTGGCTGAATACGATAAATATTTGGGAAAGAAACCAGAGTTAAATGTTAGATTAAGAGCACAAGACGACAAAATAACTAAGATAAACAATTTAGTTTATAATCACACACCAATTCCTTATACCTATCCTCAGATAAAAAGATTAATAGTTAGTGGCAATTATTTAAGAGACGATGTTAAGATAACAATAACTGGAGAAGACGATAAGTTTTTCAAGACCGATATAAGTAAATTAAAAATTGATAATTCTGGCTTTGGACTTATTGAAGTTAGTTATTCTCCTCTAAAGGTTGGCTCACACAAAGCAACTCTTAACCTAACAACAAAGAAATTAAGCGAACCAATAACAATAAATTTAATAGGTTCTTCTGCTAAGACTGTTGAGTTAAATAGCAATTTGCTTGACGGAAAAACAAAGAAGATAATTGATAATACTATTTATAGAATACCAGTTTTTTCTGAAATGGATTATCAATTTAAGTTTGATTATTTTACGAATGAGTTGAAAGGAAAAGACATCTCAATAACTTATAAATGGTATAGAGATAGTGAGGTTTTATTTGAGATGGAAGATAGGATTGTTTGTGGGAAGAAAAATAAGGTTAAAGACAAAGAAGAAGAAAGTGTCACCTATTGCACCCCAATAACCTCAGCCAAATCTGCAAATTACCTGCAAATAGAATTTAATACCTCAGGCAATAAGTTAAATATTAAAAACCTATATTATGGTTCTCCAACACCTAAACGTTCAATTGCCTCAGGACGTTGGTCTGATGAAAACATTTGGGAGCCAAAAGGAGTCCCTGTTATGGAGGACTTTGTTTTCATCTCTCCAAAAAACAAGATAAGGGTTGATGATGATGTTGTTTGTTCAATGTTGGTCTTAGGTGATAGTTCAAATGTTATAATTGATGCAGGGAAGATGTTCTATATCTCTGGAGATATAATGTATTCAAGGGGTTCTTGGTTCGTGGTTCATCAAGACCTTGTGCCTAAGAGATGGAATTACATATCCTCACCAGTTAATGACTCAAAGGCATTAATATATTCCATGCGCAAGGATGGAAATGTGACCTGGCTAATGCAATATAATACAGGAGTGAGGAGTAAACTAAAAGACTATTGGAGTGAATATATTGTTGATCCAAATCACAGATTAGTTCCTGGAAGAGGATATGCTGTTTACACGAATGATAAATTAGATGTTATTTATGAAGGAATACTTTGCGATAGTAGGGTAAACTATGAATTAGACTATAAAGAAAAAGATAGTTGGAATTTGGTAGGGAATCCATTTACAGCCCCACTAAGTTCTAAGAAGATATTTGAAGATATTGACCAAAAGATACAAGGAAATGCAATATTTGTTCTCGATAGAGATAATGGAGTCTATAATCCAATAATTATAGATGGTAAAGAAGAGGTTGTATTGCCATCAATGCAAGGTTTTTTTGTTGAAAGCCTTAGAGAAAACACTGAGATATCATTCCAAAGAAAACACCAATATATCCCTAAATCAGCTTCCTACCACTGGTCTAATCATAACTACTTAACTTTTACAATAAGTAAAGACAATCAAAGTGAATATATTCTTATGGGTATGGACCCTGACTCTAAATATGGTTTTGATAAATATGATGCGCATAAACTCTTTGGCACATCCGAACATATGCCAGAAATCTATTTTAAAGTAGATTCTCAAGAATTAGCAGTTAATGTTTTCCCTTCCTATCCTGCAAGCTACGATATTGGCTACTTCATTGGCAAAGAATCAAATCTAAGTCTTACATTAGGGAACCTATCTATTTTGCCAATGGGAATTACTTTGTTTTTAGAAGATAGATATGAAGACAAGTTTTATAATTTATGCGTAAAATCTCAATTTGATTTCAATGCAGTAAAAGGCACAACGGAAGATCGTTTTAGGATACATATTCTAAAATCACTTGATAGTATATTTGACAATGATGAACTAAGTGATGTTTATCTTTGGTCGCATAAGTCAAAAATAATGATTTATGATGGGGAAGAAAATGTCCACACAATACAATCAATTAGGGTTTGGGATAAAAGAAGGAATAATATTTTAGAACAAGATTATAATGATGGTATTGTTGTTTTAAATCATAATTTCCCAAAAGAAAGTTATTTAGTAGATATATTAATAGATGATGTTTGGATTGAAAATCTTCCGATTGAAGTTAAGTAGTATATTACTCTTCTTACTTCTTTTTCTTTCTCAAGTCTCCTTTTCGCAGACTGGAGTTGCTAATGCATTAAAGGACGCTTATAATTCAAAGAACATTGATTCTCTAAACAGCTTCATTCAAGCCTACCCCAATGAAACCCGATATATAGATGAAGCCCTTAGAATAATTGACCAACTGGCTTTTGAAGAAGCTAGCCAACAAAATAGCATAGAGGCTTATGAGGCATATATTGAAAGATATCCAAATGCTGTGCAAACAATTAAAGCAAAACAATGGATAGAACTTAATGCCAAAAAGATAAAACAAGAAAAAGAGGAAAGTGATTACGATAATGCAAAGCAGTTAAACACAATTGAATCTTATACTGAGTTTATTAAGAAATACCCAAAGTCAAAATACTATAACTACGCAAAGGAGAGCATCCATAAATTTGAATATAATCAAAGTATTTCAACCTTTTCTGTTGAGGAACTAATTCGCTTTCTAACGAAATATCCCAACAACCCCAATAATAACTATATTTTCGACACCCTCCAAGTCCAAACTCTAAGGTATCTGTCTTATGAAGGTTTCGTATTTATCTCCAATAATACTTTATTTAATATCGATATAGAAGAGTTTCAAAATATATTTGCTTTTTCTTATACTCAAAGTGGAGAGACGAAGGCTTTTGAAAAACTATTTAAAGACTTTCCTAACCTAAAATCAAATACTAACCTATACCGCAACTATCAAGACGCAAAAACAACAGAAGCCTTACTCAAACTCCCAAACATAGATAACAAAACCTATAATGCAAATAGGAAGTTCTTCACAAGCATAGTAAATGACAAGTCGCTTGAATTAATAAAAAAGTATATAAACCCATTGATTGAAAAAAAGAAAATAGCAAATATCAATAAAGCATTAGAGCCTGTCGAAGATGATTTTAGGGTTAAGCAGTTCCAACAAACGCTATTTCAAACCCCACCACCAGAGGGTCACAATAAAACTATATCTTTCAATCAAGACAGCACAATTAAGCTAATTGTTGAGTCCTCTCCAAGTGGTTATGGAAAGAGTGATATATATGTTTCTTTAAAAGAGGATAATGTTTTTCAAACTCCATTTATCCTCCCAAAGCCAATAAACTCTATCTATAGAGAAACAAGTCCTATCATTAATAATGAAGGCGATGTCTTATACTTCTACTCCAATAATGGAATGAATCAAAATGAGCTTGACCTCTATATAAGCTTTAGAGCCGATAAAAACTCTTGGACAAATTGGTCAATGCCTCTAAAAGTTAATACAATTGATTTAAATAATGCTAAAAAGAATTTTGAAAGGGGCTATGTCCTCAATCAAAACTCAAAACCTATGGAAGCCATCGTTAATATAGCAGACGCCAAGACAGGAGAAAGGTTATTTGTTAGTCAAACAAATCCTAAGACAGGCTATTTCGCATATAAAAAACAATCAAAACCGATAAATATTATAAGCATTAACAAAGGCTATATATCAAAATACTATACCCCAGACAAAGACTTAAAGATTAAACAAGAGCTAATAGATGACCTATATTCAAAGAGGATGATTATGACAATTGAGTCAATCTTCCCCGATGAAAGCCCCGATAAACTAACAGCCTCAGCAGTAAATTATTTGAGTTATTTGGCAAAGAGTTTGGAGGGTTCAAAATACGTTATCACCATATCGGTTCACACCCAAAAAGGATATAAAGCAATGAATGAGGAGGCATTATCTTGGCATCAAGCAACTCTCATAAAGGATAAGCTAATTGAATATGGATTAGGCTTTCAGAATGTTATTGCAGCAGGATATGGTAATAATAATCCATTAATAGGGTGGGAAGCAAAGCCAAGAATAGAGATAGGATTTTTGATTATAGGAAGTCAAGAAGACTAAAAGCCTTATGAAAAGAAGACCAGTCTTATTTCTATTAATACCACTTTGTATAGTAATAATTCTTTTCGAGCACCTCCTCCCAACCCCCATAATAAGAAATCACTATTCAAAACACCTTGAAAAGGAGAATTACTATAAGATACTAATCAAGGAAGAGGCAAACCCAAGGAAAGCAACCATTAGATATAAGGCAAAAATAACCCACTACCTCAAAGACCAAAAGTGGCATAAGACAACAGGAGACATAATATTATATTTCTCCAAACAAGACTCAGCCTACAACCTAAAATACGGAGATGAGATTACCACCAATTCAAGAATAGTCCCAATCAAAAACTGGGAAGAAAGTTCATCCTTTGACTACAAAAGAATGATGAAAAGGCAGAGGATATACGATAATATATTTGTCAAGCAAGGCTCTTGGAAGAAGATATCAGAAGGCAAAGGCAACCCAATAATTGCTAAATCAAAACAAATAAACCACTACCTAAAACAAAAAATACTTAAATCCAACCTCCCCAAAGACGAAGCCGCAATAGCAATTGGAATGTCCCTTAGCGACAAAACCCTAATAGAAACGACAACAAGAAGACAATTCACATCAAGTGGACTTGCCCATATATTATGTGTTTCAGGTCTTCACATAGGAATAGTCTTGCTTGCATTCGATGTCCTATTAAAACTAATATTCTTAGGCAAGTATAAACTAATACTATTCAGAAAAATACTATTATTAGTAATTGGGCTCTTCCTATGTTTTCTTGTAGGACTAACACCCTCATCCCTAAGAGTAGTAACAATGATGGCAGTACTTATACTCACCAAATACACCAGCCGTTCAGCCTCCGATAGTCTCAATTCCTTAGCCCTCACAGCCCTCTTCTTCCTAATCTTCAACCCCCTTATCCTTTTCAATCTAAGTTTTCAATTCTCCTTCTTAGCAGTCTTAGGCATAATAGTATTTGCTAAATACAGAGAAACACTTACCCTTCAAGGCACTCACTCTTACCTCCTAAATCAAGTAATATCAACCGCAGGAATGACCCTTTCGGCACAAGTATTTGTCCTTCCAATAATCCTACTCCGCTTTAAAACCTTCCCAACCTACTTCCTTTTAGCCAATATAATAGTAGTCCCCTTTCTTTCCATAATCCTAATCTCCATAGTCCTCTTTCTAATCTTTGGCGACATCCTATTCCTCGGAACCATAATAGAAACCGCCCTCCACTACCAACTCTTCGCCCTAAAACACATAGTATCCTTTATCGACTCCCTCCCTTTCTCAACAATACATATTTAAAGCTATTTGTCTTATTTTATATCATATTATTATTACCTTTGTTTGATAATAATATTGAACCAATTTCCAATAAATAAGATTTTCTTATTTAATAAATATTTCTTGAGATTCTTTGGTTGATGCTCTTGAGTGGTAGTTCCGCTAATTAATATTAGAATTTATATGTAATAATTTCAAAGATAAAAAGGCGAATATTTGTTGATTAAAAATAGAATTATGAAGAAAACAAATAATATATTAGTAAAAGAAGTTTTAGTAAAGACTTTACAAGCAAATGGAATTGATTATATTAGTCTAACTGATATTGCAAAACAAAAGAATCCAAACGAGCCAAAAGATGTGGTAAAGAATTGGATGAGATCAAAGAATACTTTAGAATATCTTGGTTTATGGGAGAGATTAAATAATACTAAATTTAAGGGGATCGAATTCGACTCCCTTTTTGCGGAAGCAGGGAGCAATTCCTTTACAATGAGCCCAACTCGTTGGATAGAAACAACAAATGCTATTGGACTTTTAACCAAAAGTGGTGCTGGCGGAGGTACTTATGCACAAAAAGATATAGCTTTTAAATTTGCAAGCTGGGTTTCGGTTGAATTTGAGTTGTATTTGGTTAAGGAGTTCCAAAGGTTAAAAGAAGAAGAGCAGAAACATATTGGTTGGTGTGCAAAACGTGAGCTATCAAAGATAAATTATTATATACATACCAGTGCTATTAAGCAAAACCTAATCCCAGAAAAAGTTACACCAGCTCAAGTTTCGATTATTTATGCTACAGAAGCTGATGTATTAAATGTTGCTCTTTTTGGTGTAACAGCAAGAATTTGGAGAGAAGATAACCCAACCCTTAAAGGGAATATTCGAGATTATTCAAGTATCAATGAGCTTATCTGCTTATCCAATATGGAAAGTATCAACGCAATTTTGATAGAAGAAGGTATAGAACAATAAGTACGACTAATAAAACTAAATACTATTGCTATTAAGCAGATGAAAGTATTGAATGATGTAGAGAATCGTAAATATTTAAAGTAATTGTTTCATGGTAAATGATAATAATTGCTGAGTTATTTGTCGCTAATTTAAGTATTATAGATAATAAGGCCATCAGATTAACAATCAAGTATAAGCAATTGTTTTTAGAACTATTATTAGCCTTTTTCACTAATCGTAAACCCAAATCAGGACTATAGAAAACAAGTGTAAACCTTTATCAGGACGTACTAAATCCTTATAATAATTTTCTCTTTCTTTGTTTTCATGCTCCTCCCTTGCCAAGAGAGGACTCCTCCCTTGCCAAGGGAGATATCTTATGTTGGCAAGGGAGAGGTCGTCCCTTGGCAAGGGAGCGTTATGGAAGTAAAGATTCAGAAAAATGAAATGCTGTTTTAGGGAAATAAAACGAAGAAAGAATTTGCTGAAACAAAGGAATAATTTATTAAAACGAAGATTGGGGGGGTATGAAATGATGGGTTAGAAGGGTTTAGTTAGGATTGGTCTTTCTGACGTGCTTTAGGATAAGGAGGTTCATTGGGTTGGAGGAAAGTCCTTCTATGTTTTTTTGGACAAAGCGCAGGACTTGGTCGTAGTAGAGGACTACTACTGGGGCTTCTTCCATTATTAGTCTGTCCATTTCTTGGTATAGGTCAGCTCTTTTTTGGACTGAGGTTTCTTTTTGGGCTTTTTCGTAGAGTTTATCGAAGGTTTTGTTGGAGAAATGGGTGTAGTTAGGTCCTTTGGGGCAGAAATTAGGGGAGTAGAAAAGCGAGAGGTAGTTCTCTGCATCAGGGTAGTCAGCTATCCAACTGCCTCTAAACCACGGAGATTTTGATTGTGCTATCTGTTCTCTTAAGGCTCCTGGCGGATTAACATCAACCTTGATATCGAAACCTAAGAGGTTAAGTTGTTGTTGTATGTATTTGCATAAGTCAAGGTAGGTTGAGGTGGTTTGAAGTGAGATTGGGGGGAGTCCAACGCCGTTTTTATAGCCTGCTTCTGCCAAAAGCTCCTTTGCTTTCTCTGGGTTATAGTTGTATCCGTAAGTCGTGTTTGTGTCAAATCCTGGGAGTCCTTTCGGAATGATTCCATTTTCAGCAGCCATTCCAATATTGTTCCTTAGGTACTTTATCATCTTTTTTCTGTCAAAGCCATAGTTTATTGCCTGTCGGATTTTCTTATTTAGAAGTGGGTTATCCTTTGGACTAAGTTCCTTATCGACTAAAAAACCTAAGTATTCCGTATTTAAATAAGGCTGGGTTATAAGGTTTATTTTATTCTTATATTTTTCTTGAAGCTCCCCATTTCTTGTCAAAACTTCGTCTTTGTAGTTTGCATCTATGCCTGAAATGAAGTCGATATTACCTTTAACAAATTCTAAGAAGACTGACTGTTTGTCTATTATAAAGCTGATATTGACTGCATCAAGATAAGGTAGAGGGTTGCCCTTTTCGTCTTTTTCAAAGTAATCTTCATTCTTTAATAAGACTAATTTAACTCCTTCTTTCCACATCTTGAAATAGAATGGTCCTGTTCCTACTGGGTTTTTCCTAAAGTCCTCTCCGTATTTTTCAACTATCTCTCTTGGTACAACTGAGGCGTAGGGCATTGTTAGTAAGCCAAGGAAGGGGGAGAAGGGTTCTCTTAAAATTATCTGGAAGGTTGTGTCATTTGGTGCAAGGAATGAATAGGTCTTTCTTTTACCTTCGGAGGTTTTAACTATGTTGAATATCCATGAGCCTGGGGATGCGAGCTTCTCATCAATAATTCTATTAAATGAATAAACAAAGTCGGATGCGATAACTTTCCTTTTCTTTCCTTTAAAGATAGGGTGGGAGTGGAAATAGACATCATTTCTTAGTGTGAAGGTGTATATTAGTCCGTCATCTGAGATTTCCCATGATTTTGCTATTGAGGGTTTAACTTCTAAGAGGGAATCGAGCTCAACTAAGCCATTAAAGATTTGAAGGTTTGCCCAAATCATTGCTTGGTCTTTTGCAAAGGCTGGGTCGAGTGAAGATATGTTTGCACTCTCGTTATAGAAGAAAATTTGCTTATCTTCTATCTTCTCATATTTTGAACAAGAGGAGATAAGGATTGATAGTAAGAATATACTCAGAAGGCAAAACTGACCTTTGATTGTAGTAAAAAGACTATTAGATATTAGCGATTTACCCATAGTTACTACCTATAATTTAATGTCGTCGAAGTTCTTACCAAACACTCCTTGGGTTTTACCAATGGATATAAAGGCGGTAGGGTCTATTTGCTTAATTACTCGCATTATATCAACCTTTTCAGCTTTCCTTGCAATAACTATCAATACATTTTGGTCTTGTTTTGAATACCATCCTTCACCATGTAGTAATGTAACTCCGCGTTTAACATCATTTCCAATTGCATCAGCTATTGCCCTATTCTCTTTTGAGAAGACTAATATTTGATAGGATTGTTTGTTTCCTTCAATAACGAGGTCTATGGAATAAGTGAAAACAGCCATTACAATAAAACCATATATTACGTTTTCGATTGAGTTTGCTGGAATAATGATTGAGGATACTATAATTATGGCATCAATTACAAAGATAACAGAGCCAGGACTTACATTGTGATACTTAGTGTACATTAGTGCAATGACATCACTTCCTCCTGAGTTTCCTCCGTTGGAAAAGCATAATCCAATCCCAACTCCTGAAATTGCACCACCGATAATTGCACTCATAAATGGGTCAAACTTAGTAAGGTCGAAGTATTGTTGGATGTCAATGCCTTGTTGTAGGAAAAGGAAGGAAAGAGATGCAATAAGGCTGCCTATGATTGTATTAAGCCCAAATTTTCCGCCTAATACTTTAAACCCAATTAGGAGGAGGATTATATTGATTGCAAAATTGGATATACCAACAGGGAAACCTGTCATTATATATATTATGGATGCTATACCAACAACTCCACCACCAACAATGCTTTTAGGAATTAGGAAGACTGACCAAGCAAAGGCATACATAAATATGCCAAGTGCTATCATAAAGTATTGCCAGATCAGTTTGCCTGTTGAAGTCTTTCTTATCTTTTGAATTGTTTTCACCATGACTTTTACTTGTCTTAATTCTATTTTAGGTTAGGTAAAAATTAGTTTTTAGAACTTTATAATTGTTTTGGTGAATAGTTTGTTTCTATGACCTAAGTGTTTCAAAGTTCTTTCCAAATACTCCTTGAACCTTATCAACTGAGATGAAAGCCTCGGGGTCAATTTCTTTAATTAATCGCATTATTTCAACCTTATCTTGCTTTCTTGCAATAACCATAACGATTTGTTGAGATTTTTGTGAGTACCAACCTTTTGAATCAAGAAGAGTAACTCCACGCTTAAGCCCCATGCCAATTCCGTCAGCTATTTCCTCGGCTTTGTTTGAGAATATCATAATCTGATAAGATTGTTTGTTTCCTTCAATGGTTAGGTCTAAAACATATGTAAAGACAAACATCACAACATATCCATAAACAATATGTGTTATTTTCATATCAGGAAGGATTAAAGCTGAAAGAATAATGAAAATATCTATATATAGAATTACTGTTCCTGCACTAATATTCCTGTACTTGGTTATGATTAACGCAATTATATCTGTTCCACCGGAGTTTCCTCCATAATTAAATGTTGTTCCAATTCCCACTCCTGAAATTCCAGCACCAATAATTGCACACATAAAAGGTTCTAATGCTTTTGTGTTAATAATTTGTTCAATATGTATTACTTGTTGCCATAGGATAAAGGATAGGGATGCAATTACTATTCCAACAACTGTGTTTATTCCGAATTTACCTCCAAGGGTTTTGATACCAATTAGTAGGAGTACGATATTGATTAATAAATTGGATATACCCACAGGAATACCTGTTCC
>JBAYYI010000027.1:0-26419 GCA_041673165.1 Bacteroidales bacterium | reverse complement strand
GGTTGCAACAATGGAACATCTTATGGCTTCTCTTCATTTTTTCAATATTGACAATGCTCTTATTGAAATAGATTCTGAAGAAGTGCCTATTTTAGATGGGAGCTCTAAACTATGGGTTGAAGCAATAAATAAGGTTGGAGTAAAACCTCAACTTGGAAATAGATACTATTATTCAGTTACAGAACCTATACATTATATTGACGAAAAAAGAGGTATTGAACTAAGCGTTTTACCATATGATGGGTTTAAGGTTGATATTACTATTGACTACAATTCTTCAGTTCTTGAAAGACAAACTCACAGTATTAACTCTCTTGATAATTTTGATACAGAAATTGCTAATTGTAGGACATTTGTTTTCCTGCATGAAATAGAACAGTTGCTGAAACTTAATTTAATTAAGGGAGGTGATTTAGATAATGCATTAGTATTTGTTGAGGAGGCTTTAAACCAAGATCAAATTGAACATTTGGCAAAAGTATTTAATAAGGATCCAAAGAGTGTTAAGGCTGAAAAAGGCATACTTAATCATAATAAAAAACATTTTGATAACGAACCTGCAAGGCATAAACTATTAGATTTTATAGGAGATATAAAACTTTTAGGAATAAATGTTAAGGGACATTTTATTTTAAAACGTCCAGGACATCATGCTAATACAGAATTTGCAAAACTAATAAAGAAAGTAATTATGGAAAAAATGATAGGGGCTCCTCACTACAACCCTGACAAAGAACCAGTTTTCACAATAAAAGATATTAAAAACTTCTTACCTCATAGATATCCTATGCTACTTGTTGATAAAATCATTGAAGTAGGTGAAGAATATCTTGTTGGAGTTAAAAATGTAACTGGTAATGAAGATTTTTTCAATGGACACTTCCCTGAAGAACCTGTTATGCCAGGAGTTTTAGTTGTTGAGGCAATGGCTCAAACTGGAGGGATTTTAGTTCTAAAAGACTATGAAGACCCTGAAAACTATGCAACTTATTTCTTGAAAATTGATGGAGTTAAATTCCGTGGAAAAGTTGTTCCAGGAGACACCCTAATCTTCCGTTTATCTTTAATTGAACCTGTAAGAAGAGGTCTTGTAAAGATGAAGGGTGAGGCTTATGTTGGCTCAAAATTAGTTGTGGAAGCAGAGCTTATGGCTCAAATTGCTAAAAATAAATAACAATTTAAAACAAAACTATGAATCAACCATTAGCTTATATTCACCCTGATGCTAAAATCGGCAAGAATGTTAAAATTGAACCTTTTGCTGTAATATATGAAGATGTAGAAATTGGAGACGACTCATGGATTGGTCCTCATGTTACTATATTCCCTGGTGCAAGAATTGGTAAAAACAATAAGATTTTCCCTTACGCATCAATAAGTGCTGTGCCTCAAGATTTAAAATTTGCTGGAGAAAAAACCACTGTTATCATTGGTGACAATAACACAATTAGAGAATCTGTGACAATTAATAGAGGAACTACTGCCTTAGGATACACTAAGATTGGTAGTAATAATCTTATTATGGCATATTCTCATATTGCTCACGACTGTGTTATTGGAGACAACTGCGTTTTGGCTAATGGTGCAACACTTGGTGGTCACATTGAAATTGGAGACTATGCAATTATTGGAGGTCTAAGTGCTATTCATCAATTTACAAGAATTGGATCTCATGTAATACTTATGGGAGGCTCATTAGTTGACAAGGATGTTCCACCATATATCAAGGGAGGGAAATTCCCTTTATCCTATTGTGGAATTAACTCAGTTGGTCTTGCAAGAAGAGGTTTTGACCAAGATACAATTAATAAAATCAAAGACTATTACACCATAGTTTTCCAATCAGGACTTAACTATACAAAAGCATTTGAAGAATTAAAGAAATTACCTGAGACGCCTGCTCTAAAAGAAATAATTGATTTTATATCTAAAGCAGAAAGAGGATTAATAAAAGGTTTTAGAGAAAATTAGAAAGAGTTTGAGTAGATAATTTCAGAACTCAAATACATAACACATAAAAAAATAGAGAGGATTTACATTCTCTCTATTTTTATTTCCCTTTGTTTGTTTTCTGTTTCAGTGATAATTACTTTTACATAATGAGAAGGAATAAGGTTTTTTATCTTCTGACTCCATTCCAAAAAGCAATAATCTCCACTATAAAGATACTCTTCAATTCCTATGTCGAAGGCTTCTTCCTCTTTGTTTAGCCTATAGAAATCAAAATGAAATATCTTCCCTACTTTATCAGATAAGTATTCATTTACTATTGCAAAAGTTGGAGAGCAGACATTTTCTTCTACCCCAAAGTAATCACATATTGCTTTTGTTAATGTTGTCTTCCCTGCTCCCATCTCCCCTTCCAATAGGAAAACACGATAATCTTTATTGTCTTCAATAATTTGTTGTGCAATTTGTGGAAGGTCTTCTAATTTAGTTGCTGTATATTTAGTCATTGGAGTTACTTAGGTTTAATTGAAATAAAAGGAATCATAACCTCTTCCATTGAAATTCCTCCGTGTTGGAATGTTGTCATATAGTATTGTACGTATTGATTGAAGTTGTTGGGATATGCAAAGAAATCATTACTACGTGCAAAGATATAAGGGGATGTAATGGCTAATTTAGGAAGGAAAATCTGAGTGCAGTCCTTAACTTCAAATACTTCTTTTGGGTTATAATCTAAGAGACGACCTACCTTATATCGAAGATTAGTTGAAATACCTTTATCACCCTTAACCTTAATAGGCCTATCAACCTTAACGGAACCATGGTCGGTTGTGATAACAATATTTACTTTCTTGTTGCTAAGATATTTCAAAACATCCATAAATGCAGAATGTTCAAACCAAGTTTGCGTTACCGAACGATATGCTTTTTCATCATCTGCTAATTCTCTAACTAATTCATTCTCCGTTCTTGCGTGAGAAAGCATATCAATGAAATTGTAAACTATTACGTTTAAATCATTTTGTAGCATATTTGATAAGTTATCAATCATCCTTTTGCCATATTGTGCATTTAGTACTTTATGGTAGGTTGTTTTTAAATTGAAACCATATCTCTTAAGGTTTTCTTTTAAGAGCTCATGTTCAAATTGATTTTTATGACCTTCTTTATCTTCATTTGTCCAAAGTGCAGGATATTTCTTTTCAATTTCAGAAGGCATTAACCCTGCAAACATTGCATTTCTTGCATATTGCGTTGTTGTTGGAATTATACTATAATATATATCCTCTTTATCTGTTCTAAAGAATTCCTCAACCATTGGTTGAATTGCTTTCCACTGATCGAAGCGGAAGTTATCAATAACAATTAGAAAGGTTGGAAGTCCTTCTTTAAGGATAGGGAATAGTTTTTCTTTTAATACAGTATGAGAAAGTAAGGGTTTATCTTCATCTCCCTTTAACCAATCTATATAGTTTTTTTCATAAAACTTACAAAACTGTGTATTGGCTTCATCTTTTTGCTGACGAAGGATATCATAAATGCTTTCATCTTGAGATGATGCTAATTCTAATTCCCAAAACACTAATTTCTTATACACATCCATCCACTCCTTTGCGTCCATCCTATCCATAAGGCGCATAGAAATCTCACGAAACTGTTGTTGGTAGTTTTGAGTTGATGTCTCACTTACTAAGCGTTTTGTTTGAAGGTGCTTTTTGAGAGCAAGAAGAATTTGATTTGGGTTGACAGGCTTAATTAGGTAATCAGAAATCTTAGAGCCAATTGCTTGCTCCATTATCTGCTCTTCCTCACTCTTTGTTATCATTATGACAGGAAGACTTGAATATTTATTCTTTATTAGGCTTAGAGTTTCCAAACCAGATAAACCTGGCATATTTTCATCTAAGAAAACTATCTCAACCAACTGCTCTTCTAAAATATCCATCGCTTCATTCCCATCAGTTGCAGGAATAACTTCATAGCCTTTTGTTGCAAGGAAAAGAATATGAGGTTTCAACAAATCAATCTCATCATCTACCCAAAGAATTCTTACCATAATGTTTAGTGTTTTAAATTTAATTTAATTCCAAAACGCAAAAATCATGGAAATGTTATTGAAGAGTGAATAAGTATTTTTATTATAATTCAGAACAGTTTAAGTAATATTCTGTTCCATTATTACTTATCTCAGGTATGTCGTTAGCTGATATACTACTGCAACTTCCACCCCAATCATATACTGGATAAGTTTGAGATGCAGCTGAAGATGATGCTTTCTTTTGCTGAGTTGCAACACATGTACAATCATTTTGTGTGCAAGAAACTAAAGATATGCACCCTACTACCATAATAAATAAAAGATTTCTTTTCATAATATTAATTTTTATTTGTTAAAAAGTCCACAATATAATCTTCATCAATTGTTGTAAGCTTGTAGAGTTGAATAATATTCCCATTTTCCAATAAAAAGATAACAGGCATTATTCCATTAGTTGTATTAATAAATGGAATTACGGATATAAAAGTAGTATTTAGAGGGTCTGTACCCGATTCTTTATAAAACTCAGTTAGTGGCTTTTCTTTTCCTCCAAATATCTCTACAAAATCTTCTTTATTAAGGCTATTTCTATCTATAATAATATCAATTTTCTTTGCAGCTCTCTTGCAATATTTACATCCTGTCCCATACCAACAAAGAACTTTCCTGCCCTTATCAATATTTAGAGCCTTAACATTATCAAGAGACTTAACATATTCAAATACTTCTGGATTTATCTCAACACTATGTTTGTATATTTTTGCCTGAATAAAGTCTGGTGGCTTAACAATAAAGGTTACTCCAAGAGTAAGAACTATTATACCTGTCAATATATATTTCTTATATTTTGGTTTCCAAGCCTTAGCCCAATTAAGAGTTAGAGCCATTAGAATCAATATTATATTCTTAACTATTGTTTCGGTGTCAGAAAGTTGAATTTTGTCTCCAAAGCAAAAGCAGTTCTCTTGACTAACATCGAAAAGGAAAGGCTTCAGAATAACATAAACCGTAAACCCAATTAGAGTTAAGAAAGTAAATATTTTTGTTATCTTTGGATATATACCAACAACAAGCATTAGACCGACTATTGCCTCAAAAGCGATAAGTAATCTTGATGCAAATGTTGTTAAGACCCATGGTAGTAATTTATGTTCAAAAAAGAATAAATCAACTACTTCAATAGATAGGTATTTCAAGACAGCAGAGAGAATAAAGACTAATCCAATAACTATTCTAAACGATATCCCTATTAATGGTTTATATGTTTTCATTTTAAAATTCTATTAAAAAAAGGGGCATACTGCCTTAAGCAATATTCCCCTTTAATAAATTGTTTTGCTTTTAGGCTTACATTTCTTTACATTTCAAATCTAATTCACCTATTTCAGCAGCACCTTTCCAAACTTGACCTGTTGCAGAAAGATCTGTCCAAGTAGCGTCTGTACATTCTCCGTCAAACTCCATGATGTTAAGACTTCCTTCTAGTACACCTTCGTTTGCAACTGCACTATCTAAATAATCTGGACTTGCTACAATAGTTTGACCAGTTCCTCTTTCAACAAGACCACATGCGCAATCTTGTTTTCCATCACATCCTACTAAAGACATTGCTGCAAAAGCACCTAATACAAATAAAACTCTTTTCATAATATTAAAATTGTTTTTATTATCTCTACTCTGTTTTGGATTTTCGAGAATCTCCTTAAATAATCTAAAAGCAAAAGTAAGCAAAATAATAATAATAATAATACAAATTCGTATTTTTTTAACAAAAAAATGTTTTATAGTCTTCTTTGTCAAGCTTTAAGCAAATAAAATAATTTTATATTTCAGTTCAAAAAACGATGTTTAAACCTAAAGAATATTCTTTCGAGTTAATTCCAATTTTATTAATAGCCTTTTTAATGTTCTATTAGAGTAAAATAATCTCTCAAAAATTTCAATTCGTTTAATTATATTGTATTTTTGCACTTTATAATCTCAAATGAACGAAAATAAAATGGAAAAAGAGAATAATTTAATAGAAGATATAACAAATACAGAATATAAATATGGCTTTGTTACCGATATAGAAACAGATGTTATTGCAAAAGGATTAAACGAAGATGTAGTTAGATATATATCGAAAATGAAAAAAGAGCCTCAGTGGCTATTAGATTTCAGACTAAAAGCATATAATAAATGGCTAACTATGAAGATGCCTACTTGGGCTCACCTAACAATTCCTGAAATAGACTTCCAAGACGTAATTTATTATGCAGCCCCTAAGCAAAAGGTTGACAGTGGAGAAATTGATGCAGAACTAATTGACACCTTTAAACGCCTTGGCATAAATTTAGACGATGAAAAACAAATGAGTGGTGTTGCTGTTGATGCTGTTATGGACAGCGTTTCAGTAAAAACAACATTCTCAGAAGAGCTTTCAAAACAAGGAATAATATTTTGCTCATTTAGTGATGCTGTTCAAAACCACCCTGAATTAGTTCAACAAAATATGGGTTCAGTTGTTCCTTATGGCGACAACTACTTTGCAGCCCTTAACTCAGCAGTCTTTAGTGATGGTTCTTTTTGCTATATCCCAAAAGGAGTTAAGTGCCCTATCGAGCTTTCAACCTATTTTAGAATAAATGCAGAGAACTCTGGACAATTTGAAAGAACATTAATTGTGGCAGATGAGGGAGCTTATGTTTCATATATGGAAGGTTGCACTGCACCAAAAAGAGATAAGAACCAACTACACGCAGCAATTGTTGAGATTGTTGTTATGAAAGACGCAGAGGTTAAGTATTCAACAGTTCAAAACTGGTATCCAGGAGACAAAGACGGTAATGGTGGGATTTATAATTTCGTAACCAAGAGAGCTATCTGCAAAGGAAATAATGCAAAGATATCTTGGACACAAGTTGAAACAGGATCTGCAATAACGTGGAAGTATCCAAGCTGTATCTTAAAAGGAGATAATTCAATAGGAGAGTTCTATTCAGTTGCCGTTACCAACAACCACCAACAGGCAGACACAGGCACAAAAATGATTCATATAGGTCAAAACACCAAGAGTACAATTATATCAAAAGGTATCTCAGCAGGTCAAAGCCAAAATGCATATAGAGGACTTGTAAGGATTGTTAAAGGAGCTACAAACTCAAGAAACTACTCTCAGTGCGACTCCCTCCTTCTTGGAAGCAAATGTGGAGCACATACATTCCCATACATACAAACAGACAATCACTCCTCTGTTGTTGAACACGAGGCAACAACTTCTAAGATATCGGAAGACCAATTGTTTTATTGCCGTCAAAGAGGTATCTCTCAAGAAGGAGCAATTGGATTGATTGTTAATGGATATGCAAAAGAAGTTCTAAATAAGTTACCAATGGAATTTGCAGTTGAGGCACAAAAATTATTAAATATTAGCTTAGAAGGAAGCGTAGGATAACAAAAAATGGACAATCACCCCAAAATCTTAATTATTCGTCTTAGTTCAATTGGAGACATAGTATTGACAACTCCAATATTGCGTTGCATAAAAAAACAAATGCCTAATGCTAAAATTCATTATTTAGTTAAAGCAAGCAATTCAATCATACTAAGTAATAACCCTTATGTTGATAAGACAATTTACTATTCTAATTCTCTTTCTGAAACCATTAAGAAACTGAAAAAAGAAAACTACGATTATATTTTTGATCTTCACAACCAGCTTAGGTCATTCCTAATCCGCCTAAGACTTCACAAACCCTCGAAAGTGTTTAACTCAATAAGGTTTAAGAAATGGCTACTTGTGAAATGGAAAATCAATAAGATGCCAAACATACATATTGTTGATAGATATTTTGAAACAGTTAGAGCCTTAGGAATAGTAAACGACAATGAGGGATTAGATTATTTTCTTACAGAAGAGGACTATATCTCTCCCGATGCTCTGCCTCTAAGCTTTCAAGATGGATATATTGCGGTTGTTATAGGCAGTAAGCATAATACTAAGCAAATGCCAACCGATATGTTAGTTGAGCTTTGTGAGGCAATAGACAAACCAATAGTCCTTCTTGGCGACAAAAACGACAGAAAGAAAGCAATAAAGATTGAAAACACTGTTGGAGCAAAAGTATTTAACGCTTGTGGAGCCTACAATCTCAATCAAACAGCCTCACTAATCAAAAATTCATACGGAGTTATAACACCCGACACAGGACTTATGCATATTAGTGCAGCCTTAAACAAAAACATAATCAGCGTTTGGGGAAGCACCGTTAAAGAATTCGGAATGTATCCTTATATGCCAAAGGATTCAAAATCGGAGGTTCATATCTTTGAAGTAGAAGGTTTGGATTGTCGTCCTTGTCATAAACATGGCTTTGCTAAATGTCCAAAAAAACACTTCAAATGTATGAGAAATCAAAACGTTGAGAAGATGATTCAAGTTGCAAACAGCTGGACAAGTAATGGAAACAGCTGAGGGGTAAGAAGACTTAGAAAAAACAATTATGGAAAAAGACAATAGACGAAAAGAAACCTTAGAAAGCTTCGATAAACTCCTAACCATCATGGATGAGTTAAGAGAAAAATGCCCTTGGGATAAGAAACAAACCTTTGAAACCCTTCGTCACCTAACCATTGAAGAGACCTACGAACTTGCAGACGCAATAATTGAAAACGATAGTCAAGAAGTGAAGAAAGAAGTCGGCGATTTGCTACTTCATATTGCCTTCTATGCAAAGATAGGTGCAGAAAACAATGAGTTTGATATGAAAGATATTATTGATAGTCTTAATGAAAAACTCATACGCCGCCATCCCCATATCTACTCTGACGCAGTGGCTGATGACGCAAAGGCAGTTGAAGAAAACTGGGAGCAAATAAAACTAAAGGAAGGAAGTAAATCAACCCTTAGTGGAGTGCCAAAAACCCTGCCAGCCCTTATTAAAGCATATAGGATGCAGGACAAAGCAAGAGGAGTTGGATTTGACTGGGACAATGAGGAGCAAGTCTGGGCTAAGGTTGAGGAAGAGATTGCAGAGATGAAATTTGAGATAAAAGAAGGCAATAAAGACAAGATAGAACAGGAGTTTGGCGACACATTATTTGCCCTTATAAACTATTCTCGCTTTATTGACGTTAATCCAGAGACAGCATTAGAAAGAACAAATAAAAAATTTATACACCGATTCCAATTTATCGAACAAGAGGTCTTGAAACAAAATAAGAATATGAAAGATATGACGCTTTCAGAGTTAGATAAGATTTGGGATGAAGCAAAAAAATTAGAACTATGATAAGCATACTAACATTTAACCATTTTGAGGTTAATTGCAGCGTGATATTTGACCAAACAAAAGAATGTGTTTTGGTTGATGTTTGCTGCCAAACAGACGCAGAAAGAAAAGAACTACTTGATTTTGTTCAAAAAAACGACTTAAAAGTAAAACATATACTCCTAACCCACGCACATATAGACCATGTTTGTGGAGCAGGCTTTATAACAAAAGCACTTAACCTACCCCTCCAGCTTCATAAAGATGGAAATTCAATGATTGGACTACTCGATGCTCAGGCAGAGATGATGGGTTTCAACATTGAAGGAATGGAAGAGGTAAAATTCAAATACATTACAAAAGACGACAAAATAAAATACGGCAACAGTGAGCTTACTGTCTTAGAAACCCCAGGGCATTGTGCAGGCAGCATTTGTTTTTACAATGAAAAAGAAGGCTTTGTTGTAGTTGGAGACGTCTTATTTCAAAACTCAATCGGCAGAACAGACCTTCCAACTGGCGACTTTGACACCCTGATGAAGAGTATAAAAGAAAACCTTTTCACCCTACCAGACACAACCGTTGTTATCTCAGGACACGGACCCGCAACCAAGATAGGCTACGAAAAAGAGAATAATCCTTTTATCAATTAGAAGATATTCTTTTCTAAATTCTTATTCTAAATTCTTAAATCATTGATTCAATCAAGGGCGTTAGCATTTCGCACTTCTAAATCTTTGTTTCAAACTATTCTTTCTTTGTTTCAATCTCGTGACATACCCATGTCGCAGTCTCTCACATACCCATGTCACGGTAGCTGACATACCCATGTCACGTATGCTGACATACCCATGTGAGAGAGTGTGACATACCCATGTCAGAGACTGCGACATGGGTATGTCACGAGTTCAATTCTTTGATTCAAGAGTATAAGTCTATGTTTCAATAGTTTAAAACAGTGAAAAAATAGGGTAAAATAGGCAATTTTAGGCGAAAAAACCTTGAAAAAACAGAGTAAATTGAAGGATAAATTACAGCAATATTGAGGATAGATTATTGGATTATTAGAGTCAATTATTGCAATCTTGAGGGCAAGTTATTGAATTTAGAATCTATAACCGAGCATAAAAGACATATAGTTATGCCTCTGGTTATACTGCTCCTTAAGGCTTATTTCGTATATTTCTGCATCACCATCTCTTATGCTATATAAAGAATAGTTATAAGACCATGTTAAACTAAATTTTTCATTGAAATAATAGGTCATTCCTGCTAGTCCTATAATTCCGAATTTTCTAAACTTAGGTGCCTCATTTGGGTTTTGCTCTATGCCTGTTGGGGTATATTCTTTTGAAGTTAGAAGAACGTTGGGGGTTAGTCCTATTCTGAAATGTAGGGTTTCAAATAACTTATAAATATAGTTTAGACTTATATCGATATTTGTGGTACTTACTTGCCGAAGGTCTGGATCTGTACTCTTTGGGCTTGTCTTACTGCCTTTCATTGAATAGAGTATTTCGGCTTGAAAACGAGATAGTTTTCCATAGTCACGATATACAAATAAACCTCCACTAAATCCTGCCTTATAAAAGCCAGATATTCTGTCGCCATCAACTTGGGAAGCAATAAGACCTCCTGTTAATCCTGCTTTAAACTCTTGCGAAAAGACATTATAGCTAAAGGAAATTAGGAAGGCAAAAACTACAATATATTTCTTCATATAATTTGATTTACTTGTTTGATTGGTTCTACAAAGTAAATAATAAAAGTTCGATAATCAAAAAGAAATCAAAGTTATTTCAAAATAGTGGAGCTTTTTATAGAAATTTATTGTCTCTTTTTATTCAGGGATTTGCTATAAGCTTTGAAAACTAAGATTGAGCAAAGGTTTGAGTTATCTAATAATTTATTAATCATCTAATCAAAGAGTGTAAGATTATTAGATTATATCTATTTTTTTTGTATCTTTGCTAATATATTTTGCCATAAATAATGAAGAAAGAGATTATAGATCAAGACAATAAGACAGGTTCTCAAATCACAGAGCAATTTATATCTTTAAAAAGAATATTAGCAAGTAAGAACAAAAACTTACTCAAAGTCATACCAAAACCTCTTCTTAAATGGTTCGAAAAGATTATACATCTTGAGAGGATAAACCGAACTATTTACGAGTATCGCGACTTTAAGGGAGTGAGTTTTGCAACTTGTGTTTTAGAAGATATTAAGGTTGATGTGGAAGTTGTGAACCCTGAAAACATTCCTGTTACTGGAAGACCTTTAGTTATAAGCAACCACCCTCTTGGAGGAATTGATGGTATGGCTCTAATATCTGAGGTTGGGAAATTCCGCTCGGATATTGTTTTTCCTGTTAATGATATTCTTTGTAAGCTGCCTGGTTTAAAGGATGTTTTCATTCCTGTTAATAAATATGGACGTAATAGTGATAACCACCAAGCTCTTGAGGATGCATTTGCAAGTGATAGTTGCATGATGTTCTTTCCTGCCGGCATGGTTTCAAGAAAACAAAATAATATTATCAGTGACCTGGATTGGAAGAAGACTTTTATCAAGAAAGCAATAGAGTATAATCGTGATATTATACCTGTTTACACCGATGCAAAGAATTCTAATTTCTTTTATAGGTTTGCTAATATTAGAAAGAAGATAGGGATGAAGTTCAATATAGAACTAATATTCCTTCCTGATGAGATGTTTAAGCAAAAGGGTAAGAAGATTAGACTTGTTTTTGGAAAGCCAATCCCAATCGAGACCTTCGATAAGAGATTTAACCAAAAAGAGTGGGCAGATATTTTAAAACAATATGTTTATTCCTTAGCAAAAGACCCTAAGGCAGAATTTAATATTGAAAACTATTTAAAAAACCAATAGAAAATGGATTTATCTTACGTTATTCCACAAGTGGATAAAGAGCTAATCAAGGAAGAACTTACTAAGGATATATTCTTTCGTAAGACAAACAAAGGAGGAAGGGATATATATATCACAACTGCTCATCAATCTCCAAACATTATGCGAGAGATAGGACGTTTAAGGGAGATTAGCTTTGGAGCAGAAGGAGGAGGAAGCGGAAAGGACTGTGATATTGATGAGTTTGATATTGCACCAGAGCCACATTGCTACAAGCAATTATTTGTTTGGGACCCTGTGGATGAAGAGATTATTGGAGGATATAGATATATATTAGGAAATGACATCTTTATTGATTCAAGTGGTGAGCTATTAAGTGCAACCGCTGGGCTTTTCTATTTTACAGATATCTTCAAAGAAAACTACTTAGCAAGCACTCTTGAACTTGGACGCTCTTTTGTTCGTCCAGACTACCAACCTACTCATAGCTTAAGAAAGGGTATGTTCTCATTAGACAATCTCTGGGATGGACTTGGAGCAATGGCAAAGACTCATCCTGAGATTAAGTATTTCTTTGGCAAGATAACAATGTATCCTTCCTTAGACATTAAGGCAAGAGATTATATTCTGTATTTCTATAAGAAGCACTTCCCAGACAATGAAGGTATGGTTTACCCGAAAGAGCCTGTTGAAATTGAGACAGACTATAACGAACTTGTTAAACTCTTCAATGGAAGAAGCTATAAGGAAGATTACCTAATTTTGGTTAAGGCAATTAGAGAAAGAAATGAACATTTGCCACCACTTGTAAATGCTTATATGAACCTTTCTTCAACAATGAAATCATTTGGAACATCAGTTAACACACATTTTAGCAATGTTGAGGAAACTGGTATCTTGGTTACCATTGAGGATATTTATCCTGACAAGAAAGAGCGTTATATGCACTATTAATTTAATAAAAGAAAAGACCTCATATGCAAATTAAAACAGCTGAGTTTACTGTAAGCAATTCCGATCACAAACTATGCCCCCCACCAGAGAAGGCAGAAATAGCTTTTATTGGAAGGAGTAATGTTGGTAAGAGTTCTCTTATTAATATGCTAACAAACAAAAAGAACCTTGCTAAAACAAGTTCTACCCCTGGAAAGACACAGCTAATTAACCATTTTGAGATTAATGGTAATTGGTATTTGGTTGACCTTCCTGGTTATGGATATGCTGTAACATCAAAGAAGAACAGGGCTACATGGGGTAAGATGATTTCAAATTATATACTACAAAGAGAAAGTCTTATTTCAATCTTTGTACTTGTTGATTCAAGAATTTCACCACAGAAGATAGACTTAGAGTTTCTTAGTTTCTTAGGCGAAAATGGAATACCTTTTTCAATAATCTTCACAAAGATAGACAAACAAACAGTTAGAATAACTCAGAAAAACATAGAGGAGTTTATTAAAGCTCTTCAAAAGGATTGGGTTGAATTACCGAAATACTTTACATCCTCAGCAATAAACAAGATAGGACAAGAGGAAATCCTTACAGAAATTGAAGACCTATTAACATATTTCAAACCAGAAGAAAAAGAATAAGGGACTATGAAAAGACTAATGATTCTTACAGGTGGAGGCGATTGCCCAGGTTTAAATGCTGTTATAAGGGCAATTGTTAAGAGAGCCTCGCAGGAAAAAGACTGGGAAGTGATTGGTTGTATTGAATCTTTTAATGGAGTTTTGAAAGAACCAACTGAAATTGTTGTCTTAGACCCAAAAACTGTTTCTGGAATAATAGTTCAGGGTGGAACAATACTTGGTACAACAAATAAGGGAGGTCCTTTTGCTTGGCCAATAAAGAATAATGACAATACATATAGTTATGTTGACAGGTCTGATGAAATGATTAGAAAACTTAAAATCCTTGGTATTGATGCCGTTATTAATATTGGAGGAGATGGTTCTCAAAGAATTTCACAAGCTTTATTTGAAAAGGGATTAAATATTATTGGAGTTCCTAAGACAATTGATAACGACCTTTCAGCAACTGACTTTACTTTTGGATTTCAAACAGCAGTCCAAACAGTAACAGAGGCAATTGATAAGCTTGTAACAACAGCTACAAGTCATAATAGAGTTTTCATAATGGAAGTTATGGGAAGAGATGCAGGTTGGATAGCTCTCCATAGTGCAATTGCAGGGGGTGCTGATGTTTGCATTATTCCAGAGATGCCTTATAAGATTGAAAAGATAAAGGAAAAGATAGATTCAAGATATAATAAAGGAAAGGGATTTTGTATAATTATTGTTGCCGAAGGTGCTCATTCAGCCACTCAAGGTAAGATAAGCAAAATGTCATCTGAGATTGGATACACTAATGATAACCTTGGCGGAATAGGAAATGTTCTTATGCAGGAGCTTAAAGATGCAGGAGTTGAACACGACATAAGGTTAACAGTCTTAGGGCATGTTCAAAGAGGAGGAACACCAACTGCTTATGATAGGATTTTGGCTTCAGAGTTTGGAGTTAAAGCTTTTGAACTTGTTTTGGAAGGAAAGTTTGGGGAAATGGTTGCTTACCGTCATCCAGAAATAGTTAGTGTTAGCATAGGTAAAGCAATTAGTAAACCTCATCTTGTTTTCCCTGGCTCAAGAATGGTTAAGACTGCAAAGGGATTAGATATCGAATTTGGTAATTAATATATAGATATAATAATTTTTTGGATTAAAAGAGCGAAGATGAAGAAGATTAAAAGTGCATTAGTTTCAGTATTTTATAAAGATGGACTTGAAGAAATTGTTAGGAAGTTAGACGATTTAGGAATAACAATCTATTCAACCGGAGGAACATATAGTTTTATTGAGGGATTAGGAATAAAGCCTATTTCTGTTGAAACACTAACAGGTTATCCATCTATTCTTGGAGGAAGGGTTAAAACTCTACACCCACAAGTTATGGGAGGAATTCTAAACAGAAGAGATAATGAAGGAGATAAGAAAGAGATAGTAGAATACGGTATTCCAGAGATAGATTTAGTTATTGTTGACCTCTATCCTTTCGAGAAGACCGTTTCATCTGATGCAAAAGAAGAAGATATTATTGAGCAGATAGATATTGGCGGCATTTCTC
Source organism: Bacteroidales bacterium (assembly GCA_041673165.1). Taxonomy (GTDB): domain Bacteria; phylum Bacteroidota; class Bacteroidia; order Bacteroidales; family P3; genus UBA10566. The sequence continues at coordinate 11,185 of JBAYYI010000027.1, read as the reverse complement.
TAATTAGAGCTTGTGCAAAGAACTTCAAGGATGTAGTAATTGTTCCATCGGTTGATTACTATACTGAATTCCTTGCTATTCTTAATGAAGGCAAAGGACAAACTGACCTATCAATTAGAAGAAGATTTGCAACCTACGCTTTTGAAGTTTCTTCTCACTACGACACTGCAATATTCAATTACTTCAATCAAGAAACTCAATTACCTATTTTTAAGAAGAGTTATTCAATAGCAAAGACTCTTCGTTATGGAGAAAATCCTCATCAAAAAGGGATGTTCTTTGGTGACCTTGATGCTTGTTTTGAACAGTTCAATGGTAAGGAGATTTCATATAATAATATAGGAGATATTGATGCAGCTTGCAATTTGATTGATGATTTTGAAGAAACAACCTTTGCTATTATCAAACACAATAATGCTTGTGGCTTAGCAAGTAGGGAAAACCTTAAAGATGCTTATAAAGACGCACTTTCTGCTGACCCTCTTTCAGCTTTTGGTGGTGTTTTGGTTACTAATAAAGAAATAGACTTAGAAACAGCTCAGCAGATGAATAGTCTATTTATGGAAATCTGCATAGCACCAGACTATAGCAAGGAGGCATTAGATCTATTAAAGTCAAAGAAGAATAGAATACTTTTAAAACGCAAGCAAACAAATAACGAAACTATTCAATTCCGAACAGCACTAAATGGAATAATGGTTCAAGATAAAGACATAGTGGTTGAAAAGGCTGAAACAATGGAAAGCGTTACCTCTACCCCACTTACTAAGGAACAAAAACAAGACCTTAGCTTTGCAAATAAGATAGTAAAACATACCAAATCAAATGCTATTGTACTTGTAAAAGACAATCAATTAATTGCATCAGGAACAGGACAGACCTCAAGAGTTGATGCCCTTAACCAAGCAATTGAAAAAGCAAAACACTTTGGCTTTGACCTTAAGGGTTCTGTTATGGCATCCGATGCTTTCTTCCCTTTCCCTGACTGTGTTGAGATAGCGCATAATGCAGGAATAGTTGCGGTTGTTCACCCAGGAGGAAGCATTAATGACAGTAAATCAATTGACTATTGTCAAGAGAACAATATGGCTATGGCCTTAACAGGCTATCGTCATTTTAAACATTAATAAAAGCAAGAAGTAAATATAAAATAATGATGTAACTCTTTAATTCTATTTGCGTAAAAAACTGCAAACATTATTAAGAGGAACATAAAAGGAATAGATAAAAAATTATGGGTTTATTTTCATTTTTAACAAGAGAAGTTGCAATAGACTTAGGCACCGCCAACTCAGTAATTATCTTTAATGATAAGGTTGTTGTTGATGAGCCTTCAATTGTGGCAAAGGACAGGAGAACTAATAAAATCATTGCTGTTGGTAAAAAAGCTATGCAGATGCATGGTAGAACCCACCAAAACATTGAGACAATAAGACCCCTAAGAGATGGGGTTATTGCTGACTTTGAAACAGCAAACCAATTGATTAGAGAGTTAATCAAGATGATTAATGTTAGAAAATCAATATTCCCACCAGCCCTTAAAATGGTTATTTGTATTCCTTCTGGGATTACAAACGTTGAGGAAAGAGCAGTTAGGGATGCAGCAGAACAAGCAGGAGCTAAAGAAGTTAAGTTAATACACGAACCAATGGCAGCAGCAATTGGAATTGGTATTGACGTTTTGGAACCAGTTGGTAATATGATTGTTGATATCGGTGGGGGAACTTCCGAAATTGCAGTTATAGCACTTGGAGGTATTGTTTGTAATAAATCAATCCGCATTGCAGGAGATGAATTCAATCAAGATATTATAGAATATATGCGTAAGCAACATAATATTAATATTGGAGAAAGAATGGCAGAGCAAATTAAGATAGGAGTTGGAGCAGCAATTCCAGACCTTGAAACCCCACCAGACGACTATGCAGTTCAAGGGAGGGATGTTTTGACAGGAATACCAAAAGAGATATTAGTTAACTACAAAGAAATTGCTCACGCCTTAGACAAATCAATTGCAAAAATCGAGAGTGCAGTCTTAGAAGCCCTTGCCCTAACACCACCAGAACTTGCATCCGATATATTCCACACAGGAATTTACTTAGCAGGAGGCGGTTCGCTTCTAAGAGGATTAGACAAACGTATTTCAGCAAAAACCAAACTTACCGTTCACGTAGCAGACGATCCACTTCGTGCAGTTGCAAGAGGAACAGGTATAGCACTAAGAAACTACGATAAGTTTACTTTCTTAATCAAATAAGATAGTTCTTAACAAGAATACACAAAGAAAGGGAGTTGATTTAATTATCAATTCCCTTTTTGCTATTTCTCCATTGTGCAGGATTTGTTCTTATTGTTGAACTGGATTTTTTTGTATTATCTTTACTTTTTTATATTACGGATTGCTTATCAGTTTACCGCTTGCCTTAGCAAGACTTTCGCCTCAACGAATCTCTTAATAGTTCCCCTAAACCAAGTATTCTTAAACTCATATCAAGTCTTAATAAATTTATACCAAGTCCTGATAAATTTATACCAAGACTTGATGAACCTCTAATGCCATTCTGCAGTCACAGAATGGCATTCTGCTTCTGTGTAATGCCATTCTGTAGCTCTGGAATGGCATTACACCTTCACCATTATCAAGTAATAATTCACCAACTCTTGCTAAAAATTCAAAATTACTTGCTTTCATATCCACCATTACTTGCTTTACTAGCCCTTTCTCCCTTTGGCAATACGAAAAAGATTCAACAAAAAGAAGCTTATATTGTATCCGAGTAAAAACATAAACCCAATCAACAACTGTTGAAGCTATGCAATACATCTCCTGCATAACTCTATTCTGCATCTGCATTGCTTTATATTTCTTTTCATTATTTTGACTTGGTTTGTGTTACTGATTATAAATCATTATAGTAATTAAGAGATGGAATGCAAATCCACCTCGAGGGAGCATAAAGAGTTTGTTCATCTAAGACTGGAATATTCATTGTATATCCATTTTGAGTAACATCCATTATTCCACCACTAAGCTTCAAGTTCCTTTCCCCTGATGCATCATAATTATAAAAAGCTCCCATCTTGTCGTCTATAATCTTTACTATTTATTAATTTGTTATTATAATAACTATTAATTTGATTTCTATCCTCCCATTATTCCTTTATAAATTGATGCTATTCCACTAACAATCATTAATTCGAATACTACAAGCGCTTGTTGATTCGCTTGTTTATAAAAAAAATTTCCCATTTCATAATCATCTGCACCTATATCTTCATCTGTATCCTCATATTTTAAAGGTTTTTTTATGAACCATATAAGCATTGTTATTCCTAAAACAACAAAAATAACACCTAAAATAATATATGTTATATTCATGATTATTTTCTTTTTTTATCATTAAAACCATTCCCTAATCTGCCAAGTCCATCTGCTTTCAAATTCACATTTCCAACACCTATCTTTGCATCAATTCCACTCAAACCCACTGCACTAACAGCTTTCTTTCCTAAAGCACCTCCGTCGTGCGGGATTTGTAATCTCGTACTTCTTTACTATTAGGATTCTTGCTTTGTAAACGGCAAGCCGATGATTCAATCCAATATTTCTTCATATTTCTTCGCATTATCTTGACTTTGTTTATAATACGGATTATAAATCATTATAGTAATGAGGAGGTGGAGTATAAATCCACCTCGACGGGTTACCAATGCTTTTATCATCATGGAATGTCATAAAACTTATTGAATCAATATAATTATGACTAGCTATCATATCTCCCCTACATCTTTCATCCACTCTTTGACATTTAATACGTACAACATAGAGCCCTCATTAAATGAAGATGACCAAAATATTATCCATTCTTTATCTTTTATATAAGTAACACTATAACTTCCATCCTCATTATTATCTCCTAAATACTCTTCTATTTTATAAATTCTATCTCTTCTTATTCTTTGAAAAATATTACCTCTGACTTTTCTACATTTGTAAATCTTTACTCCATTTATTGGTTTATGCATTCTATATGTTATTCCATATAAATTGATTATTGTAGAATCGTTTGAAATATTAGAGGAATCAATCACGGGGACTATACCTCTTAGATCTCCTAAAGGGATTAACTCCGCCTTAAATGTATTCTTGTTTATTTGTATAACAGACTCAGTACTATAATATCGTTGACTAAATAAATTAATAGAGAGCAATATTAATACTAAAAAAATGATATTACGTTTCATAAGTTTATTAATTTATTTTCTTGCTCATATATCCGTCGTGCAGGATTTATCCTTATCTTTTTATTGTATTTATCTTCCACGCCTCAAAGATAGGAAATTGTTTTGGAAAAGTTTGCTATATTTAAGAGAAAAGTTTAAAACAAAGAGCATTACTTGTCATTTTAAGGCTTGGAGTAGCTATAAACTGAATATAGTGAATTAAGAGAGTTGAAATATCAAGGAATAATTTTGCAAATCAAAGGTTTAGTTTCTTAAAACAAAGGATTAATTGAGTAACCTGCCACCTTACTATGAGTAACCTGCCACCTTACTACCAGTAACCTGCCACCTTACTATGAGTAACCTGCCACCTTACTCAAATGAAACGAAGAATTAAGAAATCCTTTCTTTGATTTAGAAACTTATTACGGCGTATTAGGAATTTAATACGGCGTTTTAATTTTTATAAGTTTAGAATTGTAATTGATGGAGTTTGTTTAGAGCCAACGTTTCTTTTTGAACCATATTAGGAAACCTATTGCTAGAATAACCATTAGTGCCATAATTCCTTCAAAGACCCATTTGTCATTCATATATGGAAGCATTACGTTCATTCCGTATATACCAGAAAGAAGTGTTAGTGGAAGCATAATTGTGGAGATAAAGGTTAGTATCTTCATTATCTCGTTTGTCTTATTGGTTTGTAGGGAATCGAAGGTTTTGGATAAGCCTTCAATTAGCTCTCCATAGTCTTCAATTAAGTCAAACATCTTTTGGTACTGGTCTAATATATTTCCCCAGTAATCTTCCATATCTTCTTCATACCCTTTTATTCCCCCTGATTCAAACTTGTGGAATACCCTTACTTGAGGTTTAAAGGTGGTGTTTAGGGATATGATATTCTTTCTTGTTATTGATAATTGCTCAATTACCTTTTCTGATTTCTTGGTGAAGATATCGTAGTTTATGCCGTCAACCTCTGTTCCTATTCTAAGGATTAGGGTATAGGTTTCAACCATTAATCTATCTAATATATTATAAAGAAGACTGTCTGAGCTTTCTATTATCTCTGCTAAGTCATCACTTTGAGTTTCTTTTTTCTCTTTTAGGTCTTTGAATAGGTTTTTCACAACCCAATGTGAGCGACCAATGGTTACGATATAATCTTTACCCCAAAATATCTTTACTTCCTTAACTCTAATAAATTTATTTGCTTTATCGAAAAAGGGGAAATGAAGTACAAGGAAGTAGTAGTCGTCGTATTCATCAATCTTTGGTCTTTGGTTAACCGAGCGGCAATCCTCTATGTCAAGGGGGTGAAATTCATATTCTTCAATAAGAAAATCAAAGTCTTCTTCACTTGGGTTAAGGATATGCAACCACTTAACGTTCTCAAAATTTATTGTCTCTATCATACCTTATCCTCCTTTCTTGAAAAAATGCTTTGCAAAAATAAGAAAAAATTGGTAAACCACAACACTATATCATTAATAAAACAAATTTTAACCTCATTTTCACCTATTAAGTTTTTTCTTTATTATTTATTTTATACCTTTGTGGTCAAATATGAAATGAATTAGTCTGAGATATTAATTTAAGTTTCTTCTAATTGTTTTGAAGGTGGCTATTGTAGAATATAGGTATTCTCAAGAGTGAGTGAAACTTAAAAGTAATAAAAGACAGGAATCTAAAAAAAACAAGGATATGAAATCAATAAACGACGTAAACTTCAAAGAAAAAAAGGTATTATTAAGAGTTGACTTTAATGTGCCTTTGAATGAGAGAAAAGAAATAACAGATGATACACGTATGCGTGAATCTATGCCTACGATAAAGAAATTACTTAATGATGGTGCTGCACTTATTATTATGGCTCACTTTGGAAGACCTAAGAAGGGTGGTTTTGAGGAAGAGTTTTCATTAAATCCTGTTGCTAAACACCTTTCTGAAATGTTAGGCCAAAGTGTAATGTTTACGCAAGATGTTCAAGTTGACACAGTTGTAGGGCTAAGCTCTAATCTTGGGAATGGAGATGTTATGCTACTTGAAAACATTCGTTTCTACCCTGAGGAAACAAAGGGAGATATTGGCTTTGCTGAAAAACTTGCTAAACTTGGAGATGCTTATGTTAATGATGCCTTTGGATCTGCTCACCGTGAACATGCTTCAACTGCAACAATAGCTCGCTTCTTCCCTAACGATAAGTATTTTGGTTTCCTTATGGAAAGTGAAGTGAAGAATCTTGAAAAGCTAATGCATAACCCTAAGAAACCTTTCACAGCAATTGTTGGAGGTTCAAAGGTTAGTTCTAAGATTGATATCTTAAAGAACCTTGCTCCTATTGTTGACAATATTATTATTGGAGGAGGAATGACCTATACCTTCCTTAAAGCAATGGGAATAAGTATTGGAACTTCTATTTGCGAAGAAGATAAGGTTGAATTGGCTAAGGAATTAATGAAGGATATGGAAAAGAATAATACTAAACTTATTCTTCCTATTGATCATATTATTGCAGATAAGTTTAGCAATGATGCAAAGACAAGAACTACCACTGACCAATCAATACCTGATGGCTTTATGGGAATGGATATTGGCGATAAGTCAATAGAGATGTTTAAGAATATTATCTTAGACTCAAAGACCATACTTTGGAATGGACCTATGGGAGTTTTTGAAATGTCTTCATTTGCTAAAGGAACATTTGCTATTGCAGAATATATTGCAAAGGCTACAAAACAAGGTGCTTTCTCAGCAGTTGGCGGAGGAGATTCTGTTGCAGCAATCAATCAATCAGGATTTGCAAAAGATGTTTCCTATATCTCAACAGGTGGAGGAGCAATGTTAGAATATTTAGAAGGAAAAGTATTACCAGGAATTAAAGCGATAATTGATTAATAAAATGAATAAGATAGTTTGTATTAGTGGAGCAACATCTGGAATAGGATATTACTCAGCAGTTGAGTTTGCAAAATTAGGTTATAACCTTATTATTACAGGCAGAAGAAAAGAACGATTAGTTGAAATTGAAAAAGAACTTAAAGAAAAGTATAAGGTTGATATTATATCCCTAAACTTTGATGTTAGAGTTAGAGAAGAGGTTGAAGAAAACCTTAACTCCTTGCCAAAAGAGTGGAGAAATATTGATGTACTACTTAATAACGCTGGTCTTGCAGCAGGGAAAGAGCCAATTTTTGAAGGAGATTACCACGATTGGGATCAGATGATAGATACCAATGTTAAGGGTCTTCTTTATGTTTCAAGAGTTATTATTCCTTGGATGAAAGAAAGACAGTCTGGTCATATAATCAATATTTGCTCGATAGCAGGTAAGGAAGTTTATGCAGAAGGTGCTGTTTACTGTGCAAGTAAGTCGGCAGTTAATTCTATTTCACAAGGAATGAGAATAGATTGTGCTCCTTATAATATTAAGGTAACTAATGTTTGCCCTGGTGCTGTTGAAACAGAGTTCTCAATGGTAAGGTTCAAAGGAAATAAAGAGAAATCTGATGCAACATATAAAGGTTACAAGCCTCTAACAGGAGAGGATATTGCTAATACAATTGTGTATTGTGCTACATTGCCAAGCCATATTTGTATTAATGATTTAGTAATAACTCCTACTGCACAAGCTAATGCAACTACCTTTAATAGAAAATAGAGGTAATTGATAATAGATTATCAGTGTAAAACGTTTTAAATAGAAAACATATAATGTACGATAAAATAATTAACCCTGATGATAAACACTCTGCTCTAAAGGTTAGTCCTGCAATAGAGCAACCAGGGCAGGTTAATGAGGAATTTCTTAAGAAGCATGTTAAGACAAAAGAACTTAGCATAGATGATTATCTTGAAGGAATTCTAAATAAGAATAGAACAATACTTTCAAGAGCCATAACCTTGGTTGAAAGCTCAAGATATGACCACCAAGAAATAGCACAACAAATCATTGAGCGTTGTCTTCCACATGCAGGAAAGAGCATAAGATTAGGAATAACAGGAGTTCCAGGAGTTGGAAAGAGTACTGTTATTGATGTTTTGGGAACTAACCTAACAAAGACTGGTCATAAGGTTGCAGTGCTTGCCATTGACCCAAGCAGTGAAAGGAGTAAGGGTTCGATATTGGGAGACAAGACAAGGATGGAAGACCTATCAACAGACCCTAATGCTTTTATTCGTCCTTCCCCATCGGCAGGTAGTTTAGGTGGAGTTGCAAGAAAGACAAGAGAGATTATTATACTTTGTGAGGCAGCAGGCTTCGATGTTGTTATTGTTGAAACTGTTGGTGTTGGACAATCGGAAATCGTTGCTCACTCAATGGTTGACTTCTTCCTACTTCTTCAACTTGCAAATGCTGGCGATGAACTTCAAGGCATTAAGAGAGGAATTATGGAGATGGCTGACGCAATTGCAATTAATAAGGCTGAGGGCGAAAACAAACAAAAGGCAGATATAGCAGCTGGGCAATACCGCAACGCTCTACATCTCTTCCCTCTAACAGAAAGCGGTTGGACTCCTAATGTATTCACTTGTTCTGCTTATGACAATATTAATATTGATAAGATTTGGGAAACGGTTAATGATTATGTAATCCATACTAAGCAAAACAACTATTTTTATAAGAGGAGGAACGAACAAAACCTTAAAATCCTTTCTGAATCAATTGACTCACATCTTAAGGAAAGCTTTTATACTAACCCTATGGTTAAGGAAAGAATTCTTGTGGCTCAAAAGGATATCTTAGAAAACAAGGTTAGTGCTTATATTGCTGCACAGAAACTAATTGATAATTATTTCAATGATATCAAAAACAAAGATTAGTTATGAGAAAACAAGTTTTACTATTAGTAATATCAGTCTTTATCTTTTCAAGTTGTAGTGTTTTTAAGAAGAAAGACTACCCAACTTATGATAATGAAAAGCTTAACCAAACAATTGGCTTATATCAAACCGAATGGGAACTAATAAAGATGGGTTCAACAAAGCCTAAGCTAACGGATACTGATGAGAAAATTACTATTATATTCTCTAAAGACAATTCTCATTTTGCTGGTTTTAGTGGTTGCAATAGATATGGTGGACAATTCAATCTTAAGAAAGAAGAATTAAAATTAGAAAACATATTTGCAACTAAGATGGCTTGTCCTGAAATGAATATGAGTTTTGAAAATAAATATCTCACTGTATTAGATAAGGTAACAGGCTATAATATTGTTGGAGATACTCTCTTCCTTAACAAAGGGGAAAGACCATCCTTGATATTTATAGCAAAATAATAAAATGTCAGAACGAATAACTCTTTTTGCTGAAGTAATACTTCCACTACCCCTGCCCTCAACTTATACCTATAGGATTCCTTTTGAGTGGAATGATTTGGTTAAAAAAGGACAGAGAGTGGTTGTTCAACTTGGAAACAAAAAGATTTATTCGGGCATTGTTTTTGATGTACACGACAAAGCTCCAAAGGTATCAAGCGTTAAATACATACTATCTATCTTAGATGAAGAACCTATAATTTCTGAACTTAGTTTTAGTCTTTGGCAGTGGATAGCCTCCTACTATATGTGCTATTTAGGAGATGTGATGTCGGCAGCTCTTCCTTCTGCTCTTAGATTAAAGTCAGAGACAAAAATCATTATACATCCCGATTTCTATGGCGATATAACCTCTCTTAGTGAAGAAGAGTCAAGGGTTTTTGAAGTAGTTTCAAGGAAGGAAAGCATAGAAATAAAAGATGCAATCCAGACCACAGGCAACGATAATATCCTTCCCCTTCTTAATTCAATGATAAGAAAAAACCTTATTATTACCGAAGAAGAGCTTAATAGCAAATATAGACCAAAAGTTGAAGAGTATATTTCTATGTCCAAGGATTATAAGGACGAGGAAAAACTAAAAGAATTATTTACTCGCTTAGAATCTAAGAAAGGACTTCAAAAACAATATGAAGCTCTCTTAATATTTCTATCTATTGCTAAAAACAAGGATAATGAAATTAAGAAATCAGACCTCAATAAACAACCTAATATATCTGCTTCTGCAATAAAAACTCTTATAAGGGACGAAGTTTTTCATATTGAAAAGAAGATACAAAGTCGTTTAGTAAGAAGGGAATCTAACCTTTCAGTAGATAAGTTAATGTTAAGCGATGAACAGTTAATAGCATATAATAGTATTGTTGAGAAGTGGGACGAAAAACCTGTCTCCCTAATACATGGAGTGACAGGTAGTGGGAAGACGGAACTATATATTAAACTAATTAATGATGTAATAAATAATGGTAGGCAGGTTCTATTCCTTCTGCCTGAGATTGCTCTTACAAGTCATTTAATTACTCGTTTAGAAAAATACTTTGGTAATAGGATTGGAGTCTTTCATTCAAGGTTTTCAAATGAAGAAAGAATTGAAATTTGGAATAAGGTAAGAAACCCAATAAAAGAAAGCCGCTATGATATAATCCTTGGCTCTCGCTCTTCAATATTCCTTCCTTTTACAGATTTAGGACTAATCATTGTTGATGAAGAGCACGACCCATCCTATAAGCAATACGACCCTTCCCCACGATACAATGCAAGAGATACAGCAATTGTCTTAGCTCATCTTCATAGGGCAAAAACCGTTCTTGGTTCTGCAACCCCATCTTTGGAAAGCTATTTCAATGCAAAGGAAGATAAGTATCAGTTATTAGAACTTAAGACTCGTTATTCAGGAACTTTATTACCAGAGGTTTTTGTCGCTGATATAAAAGAATCAACTAAGAGTAAAATGATGTATTCTCATTTCACAAAAGTCTTACTTGAGAATATGGGAGAGGCATTAAAGAATAAAGAACAAATTATCTTATTTCAAAATAGAAGAGGGTTTGCAAAGCATCTACAATGTGAGGCTTGCTCGTGGATACCTTCTTGTGAACACTGCGATGTATCTCTAACCTATCATAAGCAATCGGAACTTTTGA
>JBAYYI010000026.1:0-26750 GCA_041673165.1 Bacteroidales bacterium | reverse complement strand
CTTTAAAAGCATCATCATTTATATCAACATCCTTCATCATCTTGCCAACCCCTGGTATCATTCCCATAAGGTCTTTGATATTACCCATCTTCTTTATTTGGTTGATTTGAGTTAGAAAGTCATTGAAATTGAAATCATTTGTCTTAAGTTTCTTCGATATCTTCCTTGCCTGCTCTTCATCATACTGCTCTTGAGCCTTTTCAACCAAAGAAACAATATCACCCATTCCAAGAATACGAGAAGCCATACGCTGAGGATGGAAAACATCTAATGCTTCCATCTTTTCTCCTATACCTACAAACTTAATTGGCTTATTAACAACGTGACGAATGGTTAGTGCTGCTCCACCTCTTGTGTCTCCATCAAGTTTGGTAAGGACAACTCCTTGAAAATCTAATTTATCATTAAATGCTTTTGCAGTATTTACAGCATCCTGACCTGTCATACTATCTACCACAAAAAGAGTTTCCTGAGGATTAACAGCTTTCTTAATAGCTCCAATCTCATTCATCATAGCCTCATCAATACCCAAACGACCAGCAGTATCAACAATAACAATATTTATTCCCTTATCCTTTGCTCTCTGAACAGCATTCTTAGCAATTTCAACAGGGTTTTTAGAATCTTCCGTATAAACCTCAACCCCTATTTGCTCACCAAGAACTTGCAATTGATTGATTGCAGCAGGACGGTAAACGTCACCAGCCACCAAAAGAACGGACTTGCTTTTTTTAGTTTTAAGATAATTTGCAAACTTAGCCGAGAAAGTTGTCTTACCACTACCTTGCAAACCAGCAATAAGAATTATGGCAGGAGAACCTTTAATATTAACCTCTTGAGTTTCTCCACCCATTAGCTCAGTCAATTCGTCTTGAACAATCTTAATCATTAATTGTCCTGGATCAATTGAAGTTAAAACATTCTTACCTAATGCTTTTTGTTTAACAGTATCGCAAAACTCCTTAGCAATAGCATAGCTAACGTCGGCATCAATCAAAGCCTTCCTAACCTCTTTCAATGTTTCAGCAACATTAATTTCAGTTATCTTACCATGACCTTTTAATATCTTAAACGACTTCTCTAATTTCTCACTTAAATTCTCAAACATATTATTATTCCTGTATTTTTATATAATCTACTATCTTTCTCTTTCCACAACCAACTTCAAATTAAGAAGTGCAAAGTTAAGATATTTTTTAGAACTGACAACTAGCTTTCATTAAAAGCTATAAGCAATTAATCAGCGGATAATAGAAGACTAATCATATATCAAATACTTCTTCCTAATTTGCTTAAAGTCCTCAATATCTTTTTCCCAAGTCTTTCGTATCTCTTTTTCTTGCATACCCTTTCTAACTTGTAGCTTTAAGTCTTTGTTGCCAGATAGTTTATCGAAGAAATTTTGGAAGAACTTATCCTTATTTGGGTAAGCATTATACATTCTAATCAAAACGCTCAAACTCATCTCTCCCTTTGCTTTTGATTTAATACAATTCTCAATAACCATATCACTTTCCCCATAACACTTAATATTTTTATAAGGAGGATTATCCGAAACCCCTTTAATTACCTTTGGAGTAAAAGAAAAACTTGTATCATTATATTCAGGATAACCCACAATTTCAAAAGGTGAATCCGTTCCCCTACCCACAGAAACTGGAGTACCCTCAAAGAAACAAAGCGAAGGATAACAAAGAATAGATAATGGCGTTTTAAGATTTGGACTTGGAGCAATAGGAAGCTCGTAATCCATACTATGATTGTAGTATTTTATTGGAATAATAGTTAAATCACATCTCAAATTCCCTTTTTCTCCAATCACCCTATTCTTTGATGTTCCAAGCCAATACTCTCCATTTATCATTTTAGCATATTCCCCAATAGTCATACCATAAACAATTGGCACAGGATGCATCCCAACAAAAGAAACTAAAGAAACATCCTTTAAAACTGCCCCGTCAATATAAGAAGCATTGGGATTAGGTCTATCAAGAACTATCAAATGAATATTGTTTTCAGCACAAGCCTCCATAACATAATGAAGAGTTGAAATATAAGTATAGAACCTCGTTCCCACATCTTGAAGATCAAAAACAACTACTGTATTATTTTTAAACTCATTTTGCCTTGGTTTCTTATTATTCCCATAAAGAGATATAATTGGTAAAGAAGTTTTTTTATCAATTGAAGACTTAATAATAGCACCAGCCTCAGCATCTCCCCTAAAACCATGTTCAGGACAGTAAATCGCCCTCACTGATACTCCCAAACTAATAAGACTATCAACCAAATGCGTTTCCCCAATCAAAGAAGCCTGATTAGCAATAACACCTACCCTTTCACCCCTTAACCAATCAATATACATTTCAGTACTCTCCGCCCCAACCTTAATTGCACTAACATTAGTTAACTCATCATTAGTTTGAGCAAAAACCTTACCAATTGGCATTATAAAAACAATAGCCAAAAAAGCCCAAACAAAATACATTTTACATTTCATCATCCAATCTTTACCCTTAATTTTATTTCTCTATTCTTAATTCCTGACAAAGATACAAAAAAGGAAGTTGAATGAAAGTATTTGAAATAACAAAACGAGGATTCAATAAAATAAATCCTCGTTAAAATATAATAACCTATAAAGTTACCCAATCACAATTCTACTTCCCAACAATAATCTTTCCACTAATAGTCTTCCCATTAAGAGATACATTATAAGTATAAGCTCCTGCATTTAGATTAGAAACATCAATCCTATTTCCTTGCTTTGATTTTAGCTTAGCTTTCTTCACTAATTTCCCTTGCATATCAAATAACTCAATATCACTTTGCTTGAAATTAGTTGATTCAATATCAATATTGATATAATCTCTTGCTGGGTTTGGATAAACCTTTATTGTTTCTGTTTCTCCTGTTTGAATATTTGTTAAACCAATTAAACCTTCAGGATTAAATTTTATTAGCCACGCTGCTCTTCCATAAGGTGGCGTAATAAAACTAGATGTGGATATAATAACTTCCCCATCTTCTGTTATTTTCATTCCTCTAACATGATTACTTTTTTCATAATCACTCGGAAATAAGAATTTATACTGAAAATTAATATTGCCAGTTGCACTAAAATTCAACAATACCAAAGATTCATCATCTTCATAATGAGTATAAATAGAATCTGTATTATTAAATACAAATCTATCATAGTATATGTCATAATTTCTTTGCGTATTAATATCACTTGATGTAATAGGCTCAATTTGATGGATAATTTCTTTGTTATTCTTGTTGAATATATGTATCTTTATATAATCAGGCCCCTGAAATAGACCTGCAAATGTTGTATCATTTATTGCTATTATGTTGTAAAGATGATGGCTCCCACGTATTATACCATTAGGTAAAGTATCAATAAATGGACCATGAGGAATACTATCTTCTATTTCTAAGGTTTCCTTATTAATGTAAGAAATTCCACGATAACCAAAATATTCAGTAGGTGATATAACTGCAAATTTTTCAAGTAACAAATGTTCTCCCACTTCACAAATACGAGTTTCTGTTACTTCTGATTTAAGAGGATATGTTTTAGTATTTAATATATTCCCTAATGTGTCAAAAATAATAAGTTTAAGAGCATCTGAACAATAATTTATAGTATTAGATTGATCTTGAGTAGATGGATATTGAGCATTTGCAATAAGAAAAAAATTATTGTTGCTTAACCTTCTATACTTAAAACCCTGCATTGTGTTTATCCATAGAGTATCTTCACTGTTTTTGATCCATAAAGATTTATCTATTAAAACATTGCCATTTCTATCAATACATCTAAATTGCAATGTGTCTAAATTGTTATTTGTATAATGTAGACCATAAAATTTATCATTAATCTTATGCTCTACTATTTTTTGAATAGAAGTAGGGTTATTGATAAGTGAATTGGATATAATATTTAAATCTTTAGTTAAAGAGATAATTCTACTATTTGCAGGATTTAGAACATCAAGATAAGACACCCAAATAGTATCATCATCTTTATTATTTATAATATAAATTACCGGCATATCTCCAGTAAATTCTTTTACCTTAAAATTATCATTTCTGTAAGTTTCTGTAAAGGTTTGTGCGTTTACTCCAATACTTAATATCAATGATAGAATAAATAACAAAATAGTACTTTTCTTTTGCATAATCAATTTGTTTAATTATAAATTTAATTAAGCCTATTGTAAGATAATCGGTTATAAGTTTTCAGAAAAAGGCTTATGAATTAGAAGCTTTCTGAAAACCTAAGTCATACGAATTTATTTTTGCACAAATAGAAGATTCCATACATACATACATACATACATACATACATACATACATACATACATACATACATACATACATACATACATACATACATACATACATACATACATACATGTAGGTTTGTTCTGTGTGTTTATAGGTTGTATTGTTTGCAAGAAATCTTTCATAATGTAAAAGTATAACAGAGCAAAGGTAGAAATACTTTTCAATTAAACAAACTTTTTCCATTATATTATAAAGAAAAGGAAAATGAAACGAAGATATACGGTAATGAAACGAAGAAAGAATTTGCTGAATCGCCACTTTAAACTATTGAATCGAAGATTCAGCACCCAAATGATGTGCATCTTTCATAGCAAATGATGTGCATCTTTCGGGGTGAATGATGTGCATCATTTTATTTAAGGAAATTTAGGAGGGATTTTGAGCTTTAGCTTTAAAGGGCTAAGCTCGATAGGTTTTATTATGCAAATATACGAAATATTTCGGTATAAAACAATGGTTTTTGAAAGAAAAAGAGGTAACCCTATTAGTTAGGATTACCTCTAAGTAAATGTTATTAGTTTTTTCCTATTATTTTCCTGCTTCCATTGCAGCTGGTTTCAAACTAATTCTAATATGATCTTTATGATTAAGATATTTCTTAGCCATTGCATGAACATCTTCTTTAGTTATTGAGTTAACAGCTTGTTTGTATTGTTCTACATCTTTAAGGGTTGAACCATACCAGATTGAACTCTTAATCAAACTACCCCAGAATCTATTATTATTAGTATAGTCTTTTTCTCTTGCACGGATTAATTGCTCTTTAACTTTTGCTAAGTCAATATCTGTTGGACCTTCATCTATTACTTTGTCTATAACTTGCCAAGTTGCTGTAGTTAGTTTTTCAATATTTGTTGGGTCGCAACCATACATTACCATTAGTGATAGTTCTGATTTTGGATATTTTTCATAGTCTAATCTAAACATTGGAGAATAGGTTCCGCCTAGTTCTTCACGAATGGTTTCTGTTAGTTTAATATCAATGATATCTCCTAATACTTTCGTAGTCATTGCTTCTTTTTCACTCCAATCAAATTCTTGGTTTGTTACCATTACTAACATTCCTTTTTCAGCCTCTCCCTTATAAACAGTTTTGTCTATAGGTCCTTTTGCAAACACAGCACTCTTGTCTAACCATTGTTCTTTAACACCCTTTGCTGGCATTGATCCAATGTATTTTTCAATTAATTGTATTGTAGTGTCAATTGCGAAGTTTCCAACAAAGGTGAAGGTGAAATCTGATGCATCAGAGAAACGCTCACGGAAGATTTTATACATTTCGTCAATGTTCATCTTCTTTAGTTGTTCGTCTGTTGGTAATAAGATTGTTCTCTTATCATTTGGATACATAGTTTTCATCAGTGCCATTTGGAAGTCAAATTCTGGCATATTCTTATACATCTGAATTTGCGTTCTTAGGTTAGATACTTCTTTCTCTAATATGTTTTTGTCTTTCCTTGGTGCTTCAAAATACATATATAGATATTGTAGAAGATATTCAAAATCTTGTGGTGATGAACTTCCTGAGAATCCTTCTTCAAGGTCACTAATATATGGTTGAACTCCTAGAGTTTTTCCTTTTAAGAATTTCATAAGTTGTGAGTTGTCGTAATTCCCAATACCACTTCCGTCAATAATAGATGCTGCATAGTTTGCATTAATCATTTTATTATCTGCATATAACGATGTTCCTCCAGGAGACCATGCACTAAGAACTATCTCATCGTTTTTGAAAGTTGTAGGTTTAAGTATTACTGTTGCTCCATTAGAAAGAACTAGGGTTGTGAAATCAAATTCTTTGTTATCAACTCTTGATTTTACTTTCCCTGCCTTTGGCTGCTTTACTAAGAAAGGCTCAGTCTTAACGTCATCAAAATAAGGCTTAGTCTTAGATTTCTTAACCTTTTCAACTATTTTCATTACGTCTTTTTCTGTTGGAACTTTAGTGCCTGCTTTTTCTGGCATAGTGATATTAACTACAAAGTTTTCATCAGTTATCCATTTACTTACTAATTGATTAACCTCTTCTAGGGTGATATCATCCATTAGTTCCTTAGCGTATTTGTTTTCAATTCTTGCTCCTGGTTGAGGAGAGTTTTCTAAGAAATGGTCAACATAGCTTGCTGCCAAACGTGAGCTTTCTGTTTTTGATTCTTCTTTTGCTGCTCTGTCGTAAGCAATTAATAATGATTCTTTTGCTCTATCTAATTCTGTTTGTTGGAAACCGTGTTGAACTACTCTTTGGTTTTCGGTTAAGACTGCTTCCATTGCATCCATAGTTTTGCCATCTTTTGCAGCAAGATATCCCATATAAACAGAAGTTGGACGTGCTATAAAGCTACCATATCCTACGCCTGCATACATAAATGGACATTCTTTTTTATCAGTAAGTTCTTGAAGACGAGAATTAATCATTTGTTGGAAAAGACCATAAACTAATTCTTGCTCACGGAAATCACCAATTGTTATAATGTCTTTGCTAGGGTGTTTGTAGAAAAATTGTACTGAATTACCTGTTGCTTCTTTATCTGTTGCAATTGCAATTAGAGGCTC
This sequence comes from Bacteroidales bacterium, assembly GCA_041673165.1. Classification (GTDB taxonomy): domain Bacteria; phylum Bacteroidota; class Bacteroidia; order Bacteroidales; family P3; genus UBA10566. Next base: position 19,841 of record JBAYYI010000026.1, on the reverse strand, counting down.
TTTATTGCCAGGAATTGTTGCTATAGGACGGTGGAAAGGAGTTGAAGGAGCATCATTCATCTGGAAGTAATCAATTACTTTTTGCTCCATTTCATCTGCATCGAAGTCTCCAACAATAACTACTGCCATATTTTCTGGACGATACCAAGTCTTATAGAATGCTCTTATTGATTCAGGTTTGAAGTTTACAAGGTTTTCGTATGTACCTATTGGAAGGCGTTCTGCATAAAGAGATCCTTTTAGCATAGTTGGCCAAGTTTTTTGACGTAAGCGGTCTTGAGCCCCTTGTCCCATACGCCACTCTTCAATAATTACTCCACGCTCTTTATCTATTTCTGTTTCTGTCATAAGCATACCAAATGCCCAGCCGTCTAATATCTTTAGCCCCATATCGAAAAGCTCTGGCTTATCTGTTGGCAGGGTAACCATATATACTGTTTGGTCGAAACCTGTGTATGCATTAATCTCACGACCAAATACTATACCTTCTTTTTCCAAGTTATCTATTAGAGAATTTCCTGGAAACTGCTTAGTTCCATTGAATCCCATATGTTCAGAAAAGTGAGCTAAGCCTACTTGGTCTGGAGTTTCAAGAATAGAACCTGCATTAACTGCAATAGAAAATTCAGCTCTATTTTCTGGTTTCCTATTTGCTTTAACGTAATATGTAAGTCCGTTTTTAAGCTTGCCATAACGAACTGTACCATCTAATTTTATTTCTTCATTTAAGTTAAGGGCTTTCTTAGAGCCACCTAATCCTATTTGAGAAAAACCTGTACTAACAACTGATAAACACAGTGCTATTACTAATAAAAATCTACTTCTCATTGCCTTGTTTTTTGGTTAATATTTATTTGTTATAATTTGATATTAGTATTTTACCTAATCATTTAAGAAAACAAAAGTAGAAACAATTTTCCTAGAAAGCAAATTTATATCAAATTATTCGTAATGGTATATGATTAATCCTAAACAAAAAAAGAGGTAACCCCTTTATGGGATTACCTCTTGTAAAGAAAATTAATTTAATTAATTCCTCTTATTTTGCAGGCTTCATTGATTCTGGTTTCAAACTAGCTCTTACATATTCTGTATGTCCAAGATATTTCTTAGCCACTGCTTGAAGATCAGCTTTTGTTATTGCGTTAACTGAAGCGGTGTATTCTTCAAGGGTTTGAACTTCATAACCAAACCAACGTGAACCGTTGATTGTTGATGACCAATAACCATTGTTTTCCATTTGTGTTTGACGTCCTTTGATAAGTTGTTCTTTAACTTTTGCAATGTCTTCGTCTGTTGGACCTTCTTCCATGATTTTATCAAATACTTGGAATGTTGCTTCTGTTAATTTATCAACTGTTGTTGGGTCACAAGTGTAGTAGCACATCCATGTAGCTTCTGCTTTTGGATATTTATCATAATCTAATTGGAATGATGGTGAATAGGTTCCTCCCATTTCTTCACGAATAGTTTCTGTTAGTTTGATCGAAACTGCGTTATTCAACATTCTCATTGCAACTCTGTCTTTATCGTTCCAAGTAAATGGTTTTGTTGATACAATTGCCATTAGACCTTTGTTTGCTTCACCTTTGTAGATATCTTTATTAACAATACCTTTTGCAAATTGTTTGCTACGATCTTTCCACTCTTCTTTCTTTCCCTTTGCTGGCATTCCTCCTATATATTTTTCAATTAAAGGTAGAACTGTTGCTTCATCTAAGTTTCCTACGAATGTGAAAGTAAAGTCAGATGCATCAGAGAAACGTTCACGGAAGATTTTATACATCTTGTCTATGTTCATTTGTTTTAGTTGAGCTTCTGTTGGTAGAATGATTTGACGTTTGTCTGTAGGATACATTGCCTTCATCCATCCTTCTTGGAATGCAAATTCTGGCATGTTCTTATACATGTTGATTTGTGTTGTTAGTTGTGAGATAGTTTTATCTAAAACGTCTTTATCTTTTCTTGGAGCTTCAAAATACATATATAAGTATTGTAGAAGTATTTCAAAGTCTTGTGGTGATGAACTTCCAGAAATGGTTTCATCTAATTCACCTATTGCAGGAGACAAGCCAACTGTTTTTCCTTTTAAGAATTTCATAAGTTGTGCATTGTCGTAGTTACCAATACCACTTCCGTCAATGATATTTGATGCAAACATTACGTTTACCATTTCATTGTCTTCATATAATGATGATCCACCTGCACTTTGAGCACTTAGTAATATCTCATCGTTTTTGTAGGTTGTAGGTTTAAGAATAACTGTTGCACCGTTAGAAAGGGTGTATTCTGTGTAGTTGAACTTTTCGTTCTTAACTGTCTTAGCAATCTTTCCTGCCTTTGGTTCTTTAATTAGGAAAGGTTCTGTCTTAACATTATCAACCCAAGGTTTAGTTTTTGATTTCTTTACCTTTTCAACAACCTTTAATAAGTCTTTTTCTGTTGGTATTTTCACGCCTTTTGTTTCTGGCATTTGAAGAGTTAGAACAAAGTTATCGTCAGTTATCCATTTAGAGATAAGTGCATTTACTTCTTCTAAAGAAATACCATCAATTAAATCCTTAGCATATTTGTTTTCTATTCTTGCACCTGGCATTGGTTCTTGGTCAAGGAAGTAATCAACTAAGCTTGCTGCTATGTTACCACTTTCTGATTTAGATTCTTCTTTTGCTGCTTTGTCATATCTTGTTAATAGAGCATCTTTAGCTCTTTCAAGTTCTGTTTGAAGGAAACCATGTTGAACTAATCTTTGGTTTTCCATCATAGCTGCTTCAAGAGATTCTAATGCTTTACCTTCTTTTGCTGTTACATATCCTTGGTAAGCATCAACTGGACGTGCAAGGAAACCTCCGTAACCTGCATAAACGTTCATAAATGGTGCATCTTTCTTATCTGCAAGTTCTCTTAAACGGTCAGAAATCATTTCGTCAAACAAAGAATAAACTAATTTTTGTTCACGGAAATCTCCAATAGTTTTAATTTCTTTGCTTGGGTGTTTGTAAAGGAATGTTAGGGTTGTTGAGGTTGCTTCTTTATCTGTTGCAACACAAACAAGAGGTTCTTTGTTTGCAGGTATAGTGTAAGTTGGACGTACTGTTGGAGTACAAGGCGCATCTGTCATGGTGAAAAATTCAATTACTTTCTTTTCCATTTCGTCAGCATCAAAATCACCAACAACTATTACTGCCATATTATCTGGACGATACCATTTTTTGTAAAATCCTCTAATGTCTGAATATTCAAACTTTTCAAGCCACTCAAGTGTTCCAATAGGAAGACGTTCTGCATATTTAGAACCATTTAACATAGTTGCCCATGTTTTAGCTCTCAAACGCTCAGCACCACCTTGGCTCATACGCCATTCTTCAATAATAACTCCTCTTTCTTTATCAATTTCTTCTCCAGTCATTAACGCTCCGAAAGCCCAACCATCAAGAATCTTGAAGCCCATATCAAATAGAGCTTTGTCATCTGTTGGTAGAGTTAGAGTGTAAACTGTTTGGTCAAAACCTGTGTAAGCATTGATTTGACGACCGAAAACGATACCTTTCTTTTCAAGTTCGTCAATCATTGTGTTACCAGGGAATTGTTTGCTACCATTGAAGTTCATATGTTCAGAGAAATGCGCCAAACCTACTTCATTTGGTTCTTCAAGAACAGATCCTGCATTAATTGCAATTTGAAATTCAGCTCTGTTTTCTGGTTTGTTATTTGATTTAACATAATATGTAAGTCCGTTTGCAAGCTTGCCTGTACGTACTTTACCATCTAATTTAATTTCCTCATTTAGGTTTATTGCTTTCTTTGAAGCAGTTTGTCCTATTTGAGAAAAACCTGTAGTAGCTATTGATAAACACAATGCTATTACTAAGAAAATTCTACTTTTCATTGTTTTACTGTTATTTAGTGAATAATTATTTATTATTGTTTTGTTTGTATTATATCTTTTTTTCATTTTCTTCTGCATTATCAAATTCTAAAATATCGCCTGGTTGGCATTCCAAGGCATCACATATTGCCTCTAAGGTTGAAAAACGAATTGCCCTTGCTTTCCCTGTCTTAAGGATAGATAGATTCGCCGGTGTGAGGTCAACCTTTTGAGCCAACTCACCTAAGCCTATCTTCCTTTTGGCCATCATCACATCTAAATTAACTATAATTCCCATATCTTTATTTCCTTTCACCACCTTATACTGTTAAGTCGTTCTCTTCTTGAATTGTAATTCCTCTGCGAATAATTTCAATTAGGGACATAAATAATAATCCAATAAAGATATAGTCCCATGAAATTGAACTAAGACTTATTATTGGGTGTAGTTTAAATCCTGGTATTGAAAAGTAATTCGATAAAAAGTAATAATCAGAAAAATAAATGATTAGTTCTATTATAGGCATTACCATAAAACCATAGGCAATAAATTGAAATCTTTTAATATTACTCTTATTGAAAAGGTTATGCTGAACAACCTTCTTATCTTCCTTCAAGCTCCTAATTATACTTTTTAAAATATTGCTTGCTTGATAGAAAACAAAAATTATGAAAAATAAATTAAGGTTAAGGGCTGTAAGAAAAATCAATTTATAGATTATAGGGATTTGATTTAGGTCATCACTTTTTATATAAATCTCCAATTCATATCTATCGATAAATGATGAAACACTTATATTTTCTTTTTGAGAGTTAACAACAAAGTCTTTAGTTGTTGTTTTTTCAATTGGAGATACAAGAGCAGGTATTACTCCAAATAAAGATTTGGAGTAAGGTGAGGATATATTAAATACTACAAGCAAGATAAAAAAAGCTAGAAGTATCGACATTAGCACAATTGCTGAGTCGAATCCTATCTTTATTGCTTTTAAAAACTTTATGTTTGTATTTGGTTTCATATTTAATTTATCTTTTCCTTTGTCATTTAACGAAGCAAAGTAACAATATATTATTCTAACAACCAAATATTTTATCGAAAAACGATATATTTTATTTACTTTACGATAAATAAAGATCTATTAACCCTTCTGGAGCCTTGATATGTATTATTTTAGCTTCTCTATCAACTTTTTGAATAATTGAGTCAACTATTGGCATTAAAATCTCTTTTTCCTTAAATAAAATAGAGAAAAGTGGGTGTGCAGGATATTCAATGATAGAATTTAGTACGCCAATATCTCCTTTTTCCTCATCAATTATCTTGAAACCTAATACTTCATGAAAATAAAATTTATTACCCTCAAGCTTAGGAAGCATCTCTAATGGTAGGAATAGTTTTTTACTTATTAGCTTAAGACTATCCTCTTCATTCATGTTTTCAAATCTTACAACAGCCTTATTACCATTCAATCTTATTGCCTCAATGGGGTAAAGAACTAATCTATTACCTATCTCAATGTAAACTCCATCTAACTGGGAATACTCCTGAGGTTCATCTGCATCAAAATAAAGGACTAATTCTCCCTTATAACTAAATGGCTTTACAACCAATCCCAAATAAAAACAATCTTTAACATCCATATCGTAAAGGTATATAAAAAAAACTTATTAATGCAAAAAGACCGATTCTAATAAAAGAATACGGTCTTTGCAATCATTATGAAGAATTATCTTTTTAACAAACAATTATTCTGCTGTTGGTTCTTCAACCTCAGGAGCTGTTTCTGTTTCAGCTTTTGCTTCTTCAACAACTACTTCCGCAACAGGTTCTGCAACAACTTCTGCAACTGGAGCTTCAACTACTGGAGTTTCTGCTGCTAATTTCTCTGCTGCTGCTGTTTCTCTTGCTAATCTTTCAGCTTCTCTTTCAGCTCTTATTGCATCGTCAGCTTCTTGACGTCTTGCATTAATAGCTTCTTGACGTTTTGCATTTACTTCAATTTCTTGAGCTAATGCATTTTTTGCGTCAGATTTCTTATTATTTCTCTTTTCTTCAGCTTTTGCTGAAATTTTGTTTTCTTTTTCAAGTACCCAAGCATTGAATTTAGTATCTGCAACTTCTTGAGTAATTGCACCTTTTTCAACTCCAATTTGAAGATGACGCCTAATCATTACTCCTTTATATGAAAGGATAGATCTTGCTGTATCTGTTGGTTGAGCACCATTTTTTAACCATTGACATGCTTTTTCGATATCTAAATCGATTGTTGCAGGAATAGTAACTGGATTATAACTTCCAATCTTTTCAATAAACTTTCCATCACGTGCTGCACGAGCATCCGCAATAACGATATGATAGAAAGGTTTACCCTTCTTACCAAAACGTTGTAATCTGATTTTTACTGCCATAATAGCTTTTAATTAATTGTTTTTTAATTATTCAAGGTTGCAAAGATACATTTTTTATTTTAAAGAAAAAGGATTCCATCAAAAAAAACTTATCTAAAGCAAATAAATTGGTTTAATTTTCTTTAAAACAGCCATTCTTCTTCAACATCCCAATTCTTCCTTATATTAATTGTTTTATCGAAATAAATTATCTCTTCAGGCAAAACTCTATTATGATAATCTCCATAATCCCATCTCTTATTATGGTTTTTGTCAACAATCATTCTTAGTTTATATGCTCCCTCCTTGAGATTCTTAAAAATGTTATTTTCTTCACTCTTTGAATATTTCCTTAATATTTCTTTCCCTAATAGGTCTTCCAGTATTAATATATAGCTTGAATTCCTATCAATAGTATCTTTAATTTTGATAAAGAGATTTCCATAATCTGATTCACTATCTATAATAAGACTGAAAACTAAGGAATCATTTACTTGACCAAGTCTATTTTTAATCTGTCCTTGAGCTATCCTTATTTTCAGAGAAGAACCTTGATCTAATGATTCTTCTAATTCTAAGAATAGAGGCTGATTGGCTGAGGGTTTGAAATAGATTATTGTTGTGTCCTTTGGTGAAATCCTATATGCTTCTACAATATGCGTTGTGTCTTCAATTGGGAAAGGCATAGCAATTAAACATTTTGAAAAGAAAGGCAGGTTTTGAGCTGGAGATATAAAGTTAAATGAATCTTTTATTTTTTCTTTATCCCTATTCTTATAATGCTGTTCAAAATCTTCTTTTAACCCAACATCACTAATAACTAATTTAACAGAGTCGAAAGGTTGAGTAAAGCTCCAAACATCAACCGTATCTTTAGTAGAATTGTATTGAATAAATAAATTCTCATCTTCTTTTCCTATAAAATTAGGATAAGTAAAATAGAATTCCAAACTATCAGTTGTTGGGTTAGAGAAACTAAATTGCAGTCTATGTTTAGAAAGAATATTTGTAGAGTTTAGATTTATTAGGGTATCCTTAGGTTCAAAAAAGTAAATGATGTTTTTTGTTTTTATAGAGCGTTTTGTTAATGTATCAACCTCATAAATTGTAGCCTCAACCCTATCATTACTAAAAGCAATTCCCTCAGTAATTAGGTCATATAAAAGATTTTGGTTTTTATCTTCTAATGCTAAAATTTGGTAGTTGCCAGTTGCTATATTACGAAAAATATAATTCCCATTACTATCTGTCCTTGTTAAATAGTTTGGCTTCTCTTTCGAAACAACTGAAAAGTCCTCTGACTTATATAACATAACATATTTATTAGCTATTGGCTTAAAGGAATAAGCATCGAATACCTTCCCTTTATATTCATTTGTATCGATAAAAGGCCCTGTTGCAAAACTATATGAAAAGCTATTTAACTTATTTCCCTCCGTATAGTCAACAATTGAATTGCCGAAATCAAAAATATATGTTGTGTTGTCATATAGTGTATCTGTCCAAGAGACTTTAAGAGTTTTTAGATGTGATTTGATAGTAGGTTTCTCTTTTAAAGGAGGAGAAATGATTAATTCCTCTGAAGTGTTTTCTAAAACAATATGCTCGTCAAACCTTATCTCAAATTCATTCCCTTTGAAATTAGTGGAATTAGGTTTTGGATTTGCTTCTTGAAGCTTTGGCGGAGTTCTGTCATAAGCACCACCTGAGGGAGTACCTATCTTTGCACATGAAATTAGAGTTTGAGTAATTATAATTAAAATAACAACTACAAAAACGCTATAAAGACTAATTCGTTTAATTTGATTTAAGTTCATAGAAAAACAACCTTATTAGATATTATCCTCTTTGTTTCACAACCTCGTACATTATAACTCCTGCAGCAACAGAAACATTTAAAGACTCTATACTCCCTTTGATTGGAATTTTTATCTTCCCATCACATAACTTAATAATTTCAGGAGAAACGCCTGTATCTTCTGCTCCCATAACAATCATAATGTTTTCAGTTAAATCCACATCTGTATATAGTTCAGCTCCTTTTTCTGTTGAAGCATAAACCTTAATCCCTAATTCTTTTGCTATGTTTATTGTTGTTTTAAGGTTTGCTTCCCTACAAATTGGCACAGTAAGCAAAGCTCCTGCAGAGGTTTTGATTGCATCTTCGTTAATCTGAGCTGACCCATGTTGAGGGATAACAATTGCATTTACACCTGAGCATTCTGCACTTCTTGAAATTGCACCAAGGTTTCTAACGTCAGTTACCCTATCTAACATAAAAATAAAGGTTTTTTCTTCTGCCTCTAATAATTCTGTTACTATTGATTCAAAATCAAAATACTTAATCATTGGCATAAGAGCCACTACCCCCTGATGATTGTTCCTTGTTAGGCGATCTAATTTCTCAACAGGAACATATTGTATTATTACATTCTTTCCTCTTAAAGCATCTTTCAGCTCTTCCAATAATCCCCCTCTTAATGAAGATTGAATAAAAACCTTCTCAATGTCAATGTCGTTTCTTAGGGCTTCGATAACTGGTCTTATTCCGTAAAGTAATTGCGATTCTTTCATATTTTGTATTGTATTATTATCTATGTATCTAAAATGATTTATTTGTATTATATATTGTATTTAGCTCAAAATTAATCCATCTTTTATTAGCAATTCTCTATCACTCATTCTTGCTAACTCTTCGTTATGAGTTACAATAAGGAAAGTTTTCTTATATAAATCTCTAAGTTTGAAAAATAAATTGTGAAGTTCTTTTGCATTTTGACTATCTAAATTTCCTGAAGGTTCATCAGCTAAAATTATTGAGGGATCATTAATTAAGGCTCTTGCAACCGCAACCCTTTGCTGTTCTCCCCCTGAAAGCTCAGAGGGCTTATGATGCATTCTGTCTCTTAGTTGTAAAATATCAAAATACTTCTCTGCCTCCTTCATCGCTTCTTTCTTGGTTTTTCCTGCAATAAAAGCAGGAATGCATACATTTTCAATTGCAGAAAATTCAGCCAAGAGATTGTGAAACTGATATACAAAGCCTATTTCTTTATTTCTAAACGCAGCTAATTGTTTATCGCTTAGGGAGCAAACATCAACTCCTTTAATCCAAACCTCTCCTCTATTAGGTTTATCAAGTGTTCCGATAATATGTAGTAGGGTTGATTTCCCTGCTCCAGAGGCTCCAACAATTGAAACAATTTCAGAGGCTTCAACTTCCATATTAATTCCTTTTAATATTTCTAAGCTTTGGTAGGATTTAAAGATATTCTTGACTTGAATCATATTATCTATCTATATTTTTTTTATTAAACATCACATAACCATAGTTTACGGAAATAGTGAATGGATTATTAGAGTCCGCATCATCTCTTTGGTGATATCCAGCAGTTAAACTTAATGGACCTAATGGTGTTTCAAACACTAATGAAGAACTAAATATTAAATAGACTTTTCCAAAGAAGTCTTTATAATAGGTTGGCAAATTGTTTTCTAATGTTATTATCTGTGATACTGGAGCATAAATATTAGCATTTAGCCTAAATGAAGCATCAATTCTGTAAAAACTAAATTTAAATATATTCTCAATCCCTGTTGCCAAATACTGATTTGCTCTATATTCAGGCATAAATTGAGTAAAAGTTTCTAAGGTTGGAGAATAAATCCCTGCATTTAATAATGAAGAATTATAGTTTGAGAAAAGATTTTGGAAGGAATAGAAGATATCTGCATTCCACCCAAAAGTTAAACGTTTGTGAACATCAAAATATGTTTTATGACGAAAGGTAAATTGCATCCAACTGTGTTTTTTTCTTTTAGTATCAGAAATCGAAGAGGTGTTGCCTGGAGAAAAGTCTTCAACTCCATTAATAAATTGAACTTGCATCTTTGAATATGTTCCAGAAGTGGGTGATTGGACTTTGTTTAGTGTTGAAAATGTTCTTGTTAAACCAGTTGCTATATGAGAAAAAGTAGTTCTATCAGCAGTATCATAAATAGTAGAAAACTTTATATTAAAGTAATCATCCTTAACAAGACCATATCCTATATTAAACTCTAATTTATCCTTAACACCTAAGGGAATTCCAGTAAGAATCTGAATATTATTCTCCTTTTGAACGATGTAGTTAAGAGGAGAGAAATCGAAAAAATTAGTTTTTAAATTGTAGTAACTCCACTTATTAGCATTAAACTCTATTTTTGTATAGATAGGGATGCGAGTTGGATAACTCATTTTAACTCCTGCCATAAAAGAAGTATAGTACCTCCCTAAATAAACATTAGATTTGAAAAGCCATGCACTACTTTTAAGAAGATTATATTCTGTGCCAAGGTATAGATGTGAAATTGGGTTTGAAGAAAGACAACCTCCAATCTCTGTTCTAATATTTTCTTGAGTTTTAATATTTATGTTTAGGACATAAGAATTAGAAAAGTGATTATAATATATGTATGGACTTACAACTTTAATATTATTGTCAAAGCATAGTGCAAAGTAGTTTTGTTTTAATTTACCTGAAAAAATAGAATCACTAGCATTTAACATTAGAGCATTTTCAAAATATTTTTTTTGTGTTGGATTAACACCCTCAATAATAGCATTCTTTATTTCTAATGGGGGTTTCCTGTCATTGAATGCTTTTCTCTTAATCTCAATATCTTCTTTAGAAATTGAATCTACTAAGAACTCTCTTATTTTAGAAATCTTCTCCAATGCAGATTTATAACCAATTTTATAAGTTTCTTGCATCCTATCAAATTGCAGTATTCCAAACTTGCTCAAATCCGGCTCAATTAACACGCCATTACTACAAATAACATCATAATCAGTTTCTTTTGAAAATATATTTTGAAGATAAGAGACCAAGTCTCCTTCATTAGGAGGAGGGTAGTTGGCAGAAATCTTAACTCCAATAATAATATCAGGATTATATATGTCATGCATTTCTTGGGCGGGGAAATTATTATACATTCCACCATCAAACATAATCTTCCCATCCAAAGTTATTGGGGCAAAGACAAGAGGAAAGGTCATTGACGCTCTAACGGCCTGACCCAAATTCCCGTTTCTTCTAACACTTGCCCTATTATCTGTTATATCAGAAGTAATGCAAAGAAAAGGCACAAATAAGCTGTCAAAATTATTATTTGAAATAGCGGAAGCTCCTGCAAATATTTCCATAAAGGCATAATCCATCTGAATTGGATTTATTATGGAACTTGGTATTTGGAAACGAAATTTATCTCTTGTGTCAAATGAAAAAGAAATCAAAGAAGGACTATCATCTTTTGCTTTATAGAAAAAGGTTGCGTTATTATCTACTTTTCCTGAGAGCCATTGTTGAAAATCCTCTGAAAGAAAGAGCTGCATCATTTGGTCAACTGTGTAGCCAGAAGCATACAATGCACCAACAATTGCACCAACTGATGTCCCTGAAATATAATCTATTGGAATATTATTGTCTTCCAATGCCTTAATTGCACCAACATGAGCCAGCCCTCTTGCACCTCCTCCACTCAATACCAAACCAACCTTTTGAACTCTTTGAGCAAAAGATAAGGTTGATAAGAGAATAAGGAATACTGCAAGAAGACTGATTTTTCTCATATAATAAACTTAGATCTTATCTAAAGCTTGACTTAAATCTCTAATAATATCATCAACATTCTCAATACCTATTGAAACACGAACTAAGCCTTCTCCAATTCCTGCTTTATCGCGAGCCTCTTTTGACATCTTTGAATGTGTCATTGAAGCTGGGTGTTGAATAAGTGATTCAATGCCGCCTAAAGAAACAGCTAAAATAAGCATTTCAACATTATTCATTAGCGTTCTACCTGCTTCAAGTCCTCCTTTAAGTCCGAAGCTAAGCATTGTTCCAGTTCCTCTCATTTGCTTTCTAACCAAGTCTTTTTGAGTAAATGATTTAAGCCCTGGATATTTAATCCATTCAATTTTTGGATGACTTTCAAGGAACTCAGCAACTTTTTGAGCGTTTTCTTGAGCTCTATCTACTCTAATTCCAAGAGTTTTAAGTCCACGAATAACCAAATAAGCTTGGTGAGGATCCATATTACAGCCCATATTCACCATCATTGTTCTAAGCTTATCGTAGATTTGTTTGTCTTTTCCAATAATTACACCACCAACAATGTCAGCATGTCCATTGATAAATTTAGTAATGGAGTGAAGCACTGCATCAGCTCCTAAATCGATTGGATTTTGAAGATAAGGTGAACAAAAAGTATTATCCACAACCAAGACAGCACCAATTGAATGAGCAAGCTCAGCACAAGCAGCAATATCAGTTATATCCATAGTTGGATTAGCTGGAGTTTCAACATATATAAGCTTCGTATTAGGACGAATTTCTTTTTTTATGTTTTCAATATCCGCAGTGTTTACATAAGATGACTGAACTCCAAAACGTGAAAAGTGTTGTTCCATAACAACTCTTGAAGGTCCGTAAACAGCAGCAGAACTAATCATATGGTCACCAGCATTAAGAAGTGCCATATAAACAGTTGAAACAGCCGCCATACCTGAAGAAACAGCAACAGCATCATAACCATGTTCTAAAACAGCTATCTGACGTTCCAGAGCTTTAATTGTTGGATTGCCTATTCTGGTATAGATATAACCATCTTTTGTTCCAGCAAAGCATTCAGCACCATCTTCAGCACTTTCAAATGAAAATGTAGAAGTTTGATAAATAGGCACAGTAGCACTTCCATATTCGTCGTGGTGGCCACTATAATGAACTAATTGTGAATTGAAACCGTAATCTTTTGGATTTTTCATATATTTTTCTATTTTAAGTTGAGTAATCTACAAAAGTACAATAATTTCTTAAAACAAAGAAAAAAAACCCTTTTTGTTGTTTAATTCAGTATTATGATTTAATTTTGCACATTATTAATTAGTTATAATTTAAATACGAATATAAATGAGACCTAACTTTACAAACATTGATTTCGGAAACAATCATACTGATAATTCTGAAGAATGGAAAAAATTAGAAAACAGAGAAAAGGACTGGGTGACTCCAGAACAAATCCCTGTTAAATCAATCTACACTCCACAAGACTTGCAAGGGATGGAACACCTTAACTATGCAGCAGGTGTAGCTCCTTTCCTTCGTGGACCATATTCAACAATGTACGTTATGAGACCTTGGACAGTACGTCAATATGCAGGTTTCTCAACAGCAGAAGAATCAAACGCTTTTTACAGAAGAAATATAGCAGCAGGACAAAAAGGACTTTCAGTTGCATTTGACCTTGCAACACATAGAGGATATGACTCAGACCACGAAAGAGTTGTAGGAGACGTTGGTAAGGCAGGAGTTGCAGTGGATTCAATTTTAGATATGAAAATCCTTTTCGACCAAATCCCTTTAGAAAAGATGTCTGTTTCAATGACAATGAACGGAGCAGTGCTTCCTATCTTAGCATTCTACATTGTGGCTGCTGAAGAACAAGGAGCATCTATGGATCAACTAACAGGAACAATCCAAAACGACATTCTAAAAGAGTTTATGGTTCGTAATACATACATTTACCCACCAAAACCTTCAATGAAGATTATTGCAGATATATTTGAGTTCACTTCAAAGAATATGCCTAAGTTTAATTCTATATCAATTTCAGGTTACCATATGCAAGAAGCAGGTGCAACATGTGATATTGAAATGGCATACACACTTGCAGATGGATTAGAATATATTCGTGCAGGAATAAATGCAGGAATGGATGTTGATAAGTTTGCACCAAGACTTTCTTTCTTCTGGGCAATTGGAATGAACCACTTTATGGAAATTGCAAAGATGAGAGCAGCAAGAATGATTTGGGCTAAGATTATTCAACAATTTAATCCAAAGAACCCAAAATCACTTGCACTTAGAACTCACTCACAAACCTCAGGCTGGTCACTAACCGAACAAGACCCATTCAATAACGTAGCAAGAACATGTATTGAAGCAACAGCAGCAGCCTTAGGACACACACAATCACTACATACAAACGCACTTGACGAAGCAATTGCACTTCCAACAGACTTCTCAGCGCGTATTGCAAGAAACACACAAATCTATCTTCAAGAAGAAACAAGCATTTGCAAATCAGTTGACCCATGGGCAGGATCATATTATGTTGAAAGCCTAACTCACGACATCGCTCACAGAGCTTGGAAGCTAATCGAAGAGGTTGAAAGCCTTGGAGGAATGGCAGCAGCTATTGAAAGTGGAGTTCCAAAGATGAGAATTGAAGAAGCATCTGCAAGAAAACAAGCAAGGATTGACTCTAACCGCGACACCATATTAGGTATTAACAAGTATAGATTAGAAAAAGAAGATCCAATCGAAACCCTTGAAGTTGATAACTCTGTTGTTAGAGAAGCACAACTAAAACGCCTTGCAGAACTAAAAGCAAACAGAAACGAAAAAGAATGCCAAGCATCTCTTGCAAAACTTTCTGAAATTGCAGGCACAGGCAAAGGAAACCTATTAGAACACGCTATTGATTGCGCAAGAAAACGTGCATCATTAGGCGAAATATCTTCAGCATTAGAAGTACATTACGGACGTTATAAAGCAAAAATTAATCTTATTTCAAACGTGTATAGCTCAGAAACAAAAGACAGCACAAGCTTTAAGAAAGCAGCTGAATTAGCAGACAAATTTGCAGAAATGCAAGGACGCCGTCCTCGTATTATGGTAGCAAAAATGGGACAAGACGGACATGACCGTGGTGCAAAGGTTGTTGCAACAGGATATGCAGACATCGGTTTTGACGTTGATATGGGACCACTTTTCCAAACCCCAGCAGAGGCAGCAAAACAAGCAGTTGAAAATGACGTTCACGTGCTTGGAGTTAGCTCACTTGCAGCAGGACACAAGACTTTGGTGCCTCAAGTAATTGATGAACTAAAGAAATTAGGAAGAGAAGACATTATGGTTGTAGTAGGCGGAGTAATTCCACCACAAGATTATGATTATCTATACAAAGCAGGAGCAGCAGCAATCTTCGGGCCAGGATCCATTATTTCAGATTGTGCAAGCAAGATGTTAGAACTTATGATTGAAACTCATAAAAAGTAATAGGCTAAGTCCTATATAAAGATACCCTCCTATGAGACGTGATTTATCACGTCTCTTTTTTTTGCATAAATAATTAGATATTCCAATCCCTAATCTAAGGGCTTAAAAACTTATACTTCTGCACCTATCCTCAATGGAAAACAACTGATTAACAATACCCTAACTTGATTCCAATAAAATAAATCGCTGTTATATTTTTTTCTTTCTTTGCTTCCATGCCTCTCCATTGCCAATGGAGACGTCCTTCATTGCCAATGGAACAATCCTCTATTGGCAATGGAGAGGCTCTCTATTGGCAATGGAGCACCATCAAATGCCTGAAACAGAAAAATATTGTCCGATGAAAACTTTTCTTCTTTTTAATTTACTTTGTTTTTCCACACAAAAAAAGATAAATCATATAAGAAAAGTATAAGTTATGTTGGAAAACAAGGGGAAAAACACTATCTTTGCGAGTTCAACTTAGTATTTTTGGACTTAAAAACAGCAGATTATGAAAGCATTTAATATATTTCTAAGAGTATTTTTCTTATTAACTCTATTTCATTTTGGAGCTTTTGCAGCACCAGCAGACAAAACACAAACCTTTTCCAAGAAACAAGCAAATGGGAAAACCATAACCTATACATTAAACGGAGATGAATTTATTAGTTGGTTAACCTCAACGGATGGTTATACATTATTTGAAAACCAAAGACAAGAAATAGTATATGCCATTAAGGATGAGGACGGAAAACTAAAGAAATCTGATATTTTAGCCTCAGACTCAGAATATCGATCAGGCGAAGAACTACTCTTTCTCTCTTCTATATCAAAAGGACTTTTCTATAATTCATCGCAGTTGGAGGTTTTCGAAAAAATTAGAGCAGAGAGGTATTCAAGCACTCAACCAAACTATATACCAACAACTGGCACGCCTAACTTCCTTGTTATCTTAGTGAGTTTTTCAGATGTTTCATTTAATGCAAGCAATGCAACTAAGATGTCTAATCAAATATCTCAAACAAATTATACTACAGATGGAGCAACAGGAAGTGTTAAGGATTATTTTTTTGACAATTCAATGGGGACATTAAATGCTAATTTCACTGTCGTTGGACCATATACTCTAAGCCAAAACCAAGCCTACTATGGTGGAAATGATGCAAACGATGATGATATAAGACCACAAGAAATGGTTGCAGAGGCTTGTTCCTTGGCGAGTCAAAACATAAACTTTGCAAATTTTGATAATGACGGCGATGGTTATGTTGATATGATTCACGTTGTTTATGCTGGAAGAGGAGAACATAATGGTGGAGGAGCTAATGCAATATGGGCTCATAGCTGGGCAATACCTTCAGCACCACTTTTCAATGGCGTTAGAGCATATAAATACTCTTGTTCAAACGAATTAAGGACAATAACCGAAATTGACGGAATAGGAACAATTTGTCACGAAATGGGACATGTGCTTGGGCTACCTGACTTCTACGATACCGATTATTCAGGAACAGGAGGGCAAGCTATCACTTTAGATTCGTGGGATTTGATGTCAAGCGGCAATTATAATAATCAAGCAAAAACCCCTCCTTATCTATCTGCACTTGAAAGACACATACTCGGCTGGCTTAATCCAATCATCCTAACAAATAACAATACTCCATGCACTCTGCCTGCAATTTCGGATAGCAATAAGGCATATAAGGTAAACCTAACAACTAACGAGTTCTTCATATTTGAACATAGGAATAAGAAAAAATGGGATCAATATACGCCTACAAAAGGAATGCTTGTATTTCATGGCGATAATACCTTAATCAATCAGTGGATAAACTCCAGAGTAAATAAGATTAATACTAACCCAACAAGCAGAGGTTTCTTCATAATTCCTGCCTATGGTGATTCAACAAACAACACATCATTAAGCACAACATTTCCTGGATCTCAAAATGTCACTTCCTTTACTGGCTCAAAACTAAAGAACTCCACCCCAACAGGAAAGAGCTTAATAAACATTGCTTATGGTCAAGATTCTGTCCTAAACTTCAACTATTTCAATAGCACAGTACCAACAATTACCCTAACAGCCCTTGCTGCAACAAGCATAACTACAACATCAGCTACTCTTAACGGAACAGCAACGGGAACTGGGATTACATCAAAGGGTTTTGAATATAGGATACAGGGAGCAAGTAATTTTACCCAACAATCCGTTTCAACAAATCCACTACAACTAAACTTAAACAACCTAACTCAAAACACAATATACGAATATAGGGTATATGCTGTTTCTTCAATTGGAACAACCTATTCTGACATAGAAACATTTACAACAGAATGTGGACTAATTCTTATACCTCCTTTTTCTGAAGGCTTTGAAACTCCATTAACTTGTTGGACTAATATATCATCTAACACCAATTACTTTACCCTTGTTCAAGGAGGCGCATCACCTTCTTGCTCTCCTCACACAGGAGGGAATATGCTAAAATACAATTCCTTCGACATACAAGCTGATAATTGGACTGGACTAATAACACCAAAGATATCATTTGCTCACTCTTCTTATGATGTTAGTCTATGGATATATAGGTATAATGGATCCTATTCAAAACCTGCAGAAGGGGTAGAGATTTATGTTAACTCAACAAAATCATTAGATGGAGCAACGCAGATTGGGTTTATATCCAATAGCAGATCTGTTTCGCCAGCAGTAAGCACTAATGGATGGTATAATTACAATTGTAATGTTGGGCAAACTGCAGTTGGAGAAAACTATATTATCTTAAAGGCAGTATCTAAATACGGATACAATATATATATTGATGATGTTTCAGTTTATTCAACACTAATCATTCCACCAACAATAAGTACAGAGTCAATAAGCAATATAACTTATAAATCTGCAACAATTAATAGCTCATTCATTGCAGGATCACAACCAATAATTTCAAAAGGGATTGAGTATAGGAAACAATCTAATAGTAATTGGGACTCAATTGTGGTTCAACATATCACAAACCCATATTCTATAACTATAAATCAGCTTACCCCAAACACATTATATGCTGTTAGACCTTATGTCGTTACCTCATCAGGAAGAAACTACCCTTCAACCATCGATACTTTTAGCACCAAAGCTCTAATACTTCCTGTTATTCTTACAGACACCGCAATTTTCAATAACCCAAGCTCAATTATTGTTTATGGTTCTTATGTTCAAGGCTCAGACCCTATTCTTACAAGTGGTTTCAAATACAAGAAAACCACCACAAGCACATGGACAACAATTACTCAAGCAAATAACAATACAACATTCAACAGCATAATAAACAATTTAGACCTAAGCAATACTTATGATTATAGAGCATTTATAACTTACGATAATCAAACAGCATATGGAGAAACCAAGACCTTCACAACCCCTACTCCACCAACAATAAGCTTTAATCCTGTGAGAGATTTCTGTTTAAATGAAAGCTCAATAATATTAGACATAGCCTATCCGCAAGGAGGAACTTACTCAGGAGCTGGCATAACAAATACAAATCAATTTAGCCCTTTACAAGCAGGTATAGGTAATCACTATATTAAATATTCTTATACCGATATCAACTCCCTTTCAGCCGTAGATTCGTTTTCAATTAGAGTAAATGCAAACCCAGTTATTACATTATTTCAAGCTGATTCTTTGGAGATATGCCAAGGAGATAGCATTCAAATAAGGATACAAGCAATTGCAGGAGCAACATATAAATGGTATAATGATAATTCAATAATTATTGGAGAGATTGCTAATTCCTATTATGCAAAAACACCATCAAACTATAGTGTATCTGTTATTGATGCAAATAATTGCTCATCTTCCTCAGCCTATACTAATATTAAACTAAACCAAACCTTTAGCTCAAATATTAATGCTACAATTTGCCAAGGTCAAACATTTACATCAAATGGATTTAATGAAAACACAACAGGACTATACACACAAAACCTACAAACAATAAAAGGTTGTGATAGTATAATAAACTTAAACCTTATTGTTAATCCAAAATATAACGATACTATTATTGCAGGAATTTGTCAGGGAGAAACCTATAATCAATTTGGATTTAATAAAACAACAACAGGAATCTACACTCAAAGCTTGCAAACAATAAATGGTTGCGATAGCATTATAACTCTAAATCTTAAAGTTAATCCAAACTATGCAAAGTCTTTCAATGCAACAATTACAGAAGGCAATACCTATAGCTTAAATGGGTTTAATGAAACAACAACAGGAGTTTATACACAAAACCTTCAATCAATAAAAGGTTGTGATAGTATTATAACTCTAAACCTTATTGTTTACCCTTCTTATACTACATTCATTGATGCAACAATTTGCGACGGAGAAACCTATAACTTAAATGGATTTAATGAGAGTTTAGAAGGCTTATACACTCAAAACCTACAATCGATAAACAATTCTGATAGCATTGTAAGTTTAAACCTAACTG
>JBAYYI010000025.1:0-27122 GCA_041673165.1 Bacteroidales bacterium | reverse complement strand
AGTATGGTTGATGCAAATAAGACATCAAAAAAAATAAACTACCAACTTGGATTTGCAAACATCAAATTAGGAGAAAATTCAAACCTATCATTCAATCCAGAAATCAAATTAGTCAATGATTATTCTTCAATGACCCCAAAAACCATTAGCCCAAGCTACGGCTTAAATATGAGAATATCATTCTAAGACTTAAATCATAGAACAATAACCCATAAAACAAAAATCAGGAAACAAGCATCAAACGATGAGTTTCCTGATTTTTTGTTATAATCTCTTTTCTTTTCAGACTAACTTAACGAATCACTGATTCAAGAAATTAATACGGCGTAATAATTTTTTAAAGTGGCGTTTCACGAAATTAATACGGCGTTTCATTTTACTATCTCTGCGTTTCGATAATTGTATTTACTTTCCTTTGTTTTCTTCTTTTTATTTCTCCTGAGATGAGGTTTAGTTCTCTTGAGGTTTGTCCTTTTACGGAGGAGTTTTCTTCTGCTCGGCGAAAGAGGTAGGGCATCATGGTTTTCACTTCGCCGTAGGGTACGTATTTTACTGCATTATAGCCTTCTTGTGCAAGGTTGTTGGTGATATTGTCACTCATGCCGTAGAGTTGAGAGAAATAGATGGAGGGGTGGTTTTTTGGGAGGTTGTGCTGGTGGATTAGTTCTGTTAGTAGGGCTGTGCTTGCTTCGTTATGAGTTGCGACCATGAAATCGATTGTGTTTACATTCTCGACTAAGTATTTTGTGATATTGTCAAAGTCTCTGTCGGTTGCTTCTTTGTCGGGTTGTATTGGGGATGGGTAGTTCTTTTCTTGGGCTCTTTTCCTTTCTAATTCCATATATGCTCCTCGAACTATTTTTAGCCCAAACTTATAATTACTATCTAATGCCATTTTGTGATGCATTTTTAATCTTTCTGAGCTGTCGTGGCGATACATCTGATAGGTGTTTTGAACTATTGCTTTGTCTTTATTGTAGATTGCCATATATTTCATTACCATTTTGTCCAGCATTGGTTGTATCCAGGTGTGTTCTGCATCAACAAGTATTGGTATATTTAGTTTATGTCCTTTTTCAAATATTTGCTTTACTCTCTGTTCTACTCTTTCAAATTCTTTTTCTTCTTCTTCTGTTAGCTTTTCTTCTTGACTTACTTTTACGAATAAATCAAATCTCCCAATTCCTGTTATTTTGAATACGCTAAATGGTACTGATTTGTGTTTGTGTGCAAAGTCTATGGTTTTCATTACTTGCTCGAAGGTGTTGTCGAAAAACTCCTCTTTCTCTTCTCCCTCTGCTGCATAGTCGAGTATGGTTCCAATATTTGATTTGCTTAGTTTGTCAACTGTTTTTGCACAGTCTTCTATTGAGCGTCCTCCAACGAAGTATTTATATATTGTATTTCTTATTATCCATTGAATTGGTAGGTGAAGGGTGAAGGCAATATTAACTAAGTGTTTGCCAATCTTGACCATAAAGGGGTTATTCATTACTTTGAATAGGAGGTAGGCTTCTCTTAGTTCTTTGCTTTTCTTGTTTTTAAATGATATTTCAGAGTTGTTAAAATCGATTGCTTTATAATTTAGTTCCATATTATTATTTTTTTTTGTGAATATTTCTATTGAATAAGTTTTGCAAATTTAATAAGTTTTTTGATTTATTGCAATAGTTTCGACAAATTATATTTTTTTTAAAATAAAAAGAGACGGAGTTTTGTTTTTCTCCGTCTCTTTATTGTTGTTAGTTTACTATGTTCTTTCTATCTAACGACTATCATTTTCTTTGTCAATCTGCGTCCTTCAAATTCAAGCACGTAGTAGTAAATTCCTTGTGGTAGGTTGAGGTTGTTAAGGGATATTTCGTGTTTCCCTTCTGAGTAGAATTTGTTTTCGTTGATTATTAACTTTCCTAAATTATTTACTACAAAGAATCTTGTTTTTCCAGCACTTGGCAGGTTGAATGAGATTGATGTTGACTGTTCTAATGGGTTAGGTACGTTTTGATCTAATGTGAATTCATTGTTTTCTACTTCGTCATCTAATCCAATCATTTCAGTTGTTTTGTAGATATAGGTTGTGTCGTTTGAACGGTTAGCGTCATGTTGATAATCAACCCAAGCAACTATATCGTATATCCTATCCATTTGTCTTGGTATCCTTTGATTGAATGTTAGATAGTTTATCATATCTGGATTAGGTTCGTTATATGGCCAGTTAAAGGTTTGGATAACTGGGTTTAACCAATCTCCATTAAGAACATATCCTGCATTGATTGTCATTGGGCCTCCAATTGTTCCAATGTTTCTTGCTCTTAGTTGAACAAGTGACATTAAGTTTGAGTTTTGTTCTATATAGATTGTATCACTCTTAGCGTCTCTTCTTCCAACATATAGGGTACATGTTGTGTCGTTATCCACATTATTATCATCTAAGATATGGACAAATCCACATATTCCATAATATGGTGCATTTGCTTTTGGAAGTGTTGCTTGGAAGTAGTGATGTCCTAAAGATCCAGCCGTTAGTGTGTTTCCTAAGCGGTATGTTTCTTGAACCATTGTTGTCCTATCTCCATTATAGTAGTATCCAACTGCGATATCTCTTATACCTACTGAGCTATTATTTTGGAATGTTAGTTGTACTCCAATATAGTCTGTGTTGTAGTCGTCAATTGTTACAAACTTAGCTTCAATGTCTCTTGTTGAGCTTGCTCCGTTAACTCTTCTGAAAAGTGTGTCATTATCATGGTAGTAGTCTCCCTCGAGCCCTGTCCATGTCTTTAGGTTGATTGCACCATAGGATGAACGGTAAGTTGAGTTGAAACGATATATATATTCTTCATTATTATAAAGAGGTGGGTTGAAACTGATTTCTTCACTAACTAAATCCTGTCCTGTAACTTTAAAATAAACAGGAAGATTAAAGATAGGTTGAATTCCTAAGTTCTTTAGACGAATTGAAATTTCAATATCATTATTAGCAACAACTACATCTGATGGACTTAATATTTCTTTTAAAGCAACGTCTTTAGCCAATGGTCCAATATAAACATATGTACTTAAAGAGTCATTATCGGAATAGAGGTCAGTTGGACTGAGTCGAGTAAATGCTGTTAGTTTAAATCGAAGTGGAAGGTAATCAAATATATATTGTCCATTATTAAATGTATATTCAGTTGTGTCACCAGGTTGAAGTGGTGTTGTTAGAGTTACGTTTTCTGTAACAGGAATATACATATTTTCGGCAGTATAGCAGGCTGTAAATTGAGTTATAGCTTCAGAACCGTAGTTTCTTACCTTAATTTTAGGGTAATAGGTTGATCCAAAATTAGGAAGTCGTGGTTCAGGATCAACTTTAACAACTCCCACATCTGCTGGTCTTAGAGCTCTCTTGATTTGGAAATCATCTATTGCAATACCGTCTTTAATTGTTGAACCTCCTCTGAATACAAATCTTAGTTGAAGTTTATTGCCAAGATAATTAACTCCTTGTATTGAATATGTATGTTTGGTCCAATTTGCCGAGCCTTCGAATCTATTTGAATCATTTACGTACCAGCTTGTTCCAAAGCCGTCGCCCTTTGCTCCAAGACGTGCCCAATCTCCCCTATCATTCAGGTACTCTACTTGAACATAACTACCTGTTCCTAATTCTCTTTTCATCATAAAGGTCATAGTATCTGGCTTGATAATACCTATATCAAAAATTGGTGAGTATAGAATGCTTTCATTATTTGCTGGATGCTTTCCTGCAAGGACAGTTTTCCAACAATTAGGAGCAGAGAAAGGTCCTTTTATATATGTGTTGCTTGGGTCTGGATTTCCAAATTCC
Organism: Bacteroidales bacterium; assembly: GCA_041673165.1. Taxonomy (GTDB): domain Bacteria; phylum Bacteroidota; class Bacteroidia; order Bacteroidales; family P3; genus UBA10566. Next base: position 23,290 of record JBAYYI010000025.1, on the reverse strand, counting down.
CAACAATTGGTTGGTAGTAGTGGATTAACATTAAAGGCATAGAAGTCATCATAACCTTCTTCATCAAAATCACATTCATAAGGCATAAAGTATGTTTTAGGTATATAGGAGTTTCTTCTAATAGTGTCGTTTTCATGATAAATATCTCCATCAACATCAACCCATGCAACAAAGTTGGTTTGACCTGTTGGTATCATTTCATTACTACGAAGGGTTAATTCAATTCTATTTCCTGGATCAAGTAAACCATTCCAATTATAAACATCAGCCTGTCCATTCATTAGCCAATTTATTCTTGCACTTGTTAATGCAGTTGTTCCTGCATTTCTCAATACAACGTTTATATTGTTTAGCTGTTGAGTCAGGAATGTTTCTGGCTGAGTAAATTTAACCAATTCAGCATTAACTGGCCAAGTGTTTCTAACTAATACTTTATAGTCTTCAACTTCTCCAAATGTAGGAGATTCATCGCCATTGAAAACTGGGAATTTACTTCTTCCTTGCCATAAGATAACTCTCATTCTTGTGTTACCAGTTATAGTGCTCGCAGGAACAATAATTTTCCCTTTTGCCTCTAAGTCTGATGCAATGGTGTCTGAGAATACATTTTCTGATGCTTCAAATATTCCATTTCTATTCCAATCTATAAACACTCTAACATATCCGCCTATTTCGTTTTCAGCTATAAGTCCTGATGGTTTTTTAGCTTGAATATAGATTGAGTCGTAGATTCCTTTAAATAGAACTACCGGATTAATAATTTCAGTAAAGTTAGTATATGTTATTCCAGAATTATTAGATGAGTTATCCATGTTTCCTAACTGAACTCTTGTAATATCTAATGATAGTGGTGAGCCTGAAATGCTTGGTGGATAAATTGTATTTCCATTCTTAGGCTTCACAAGCCAAATCCCTGAGGTGTCATTGATTGCTGTTGCATCGCTTGCCACGTCAACCCATGCTCTTATTTTGAAATTAGAAATTCCCGTGAAGTCTGCTAACGAGTCGAACCTATAAATTAAATTGCCATTTGGTTGAACTGTATTAGTGCATAGTTCTGTTACAGTAATAATTGGTGAGTTTGCAGGGCTTGCTTTTTGTATGCTATATGTTAAATTAAAGTTTTGCATAGGCATAGTTCCATAGTTCGCAACCTTAACTTTAATTGTATCTCCTGATGTCATATAAACCCATCCTTCTTGAGGAGGCTCTGTAATTCCTTGTTCCTCTAATCCAATACATGCCCCATCAATTAGAGAACGATCTCTCATTGTAACTTTAATAGGGGTAAAGCGACTAACGCAAGGATACTGACCTGTTAAATTAACTCTTAGGTAGTAAGTTGAGTCAACAAATAATTGTGTTGTTTTATATTTTGTTGAAAGATTATAATTAGTTGGAGAATAGAAAGGATCCGCTAAGGTTGAGTCAGAATACCATTTTATTGCTAAGTTATTAATTTGACTTGCCCAAGGCTCTGCCCATGTTCCATAGTGTATTGAGGTGTCATGTGTAATTGGAGCAGGAGGTGAAACTCGAGAGGTAATGGTTGTGAAAGCTGAGGTGTCGTTTACCTTAACATTATCTTTTTCACATGAAGAGAATGTCCTTAGTTTCCAAGTTGTGTCAACAAGTCCAAGAGGGTAGAGGTTTGCAGTTTGATTAAATGTGTATATATATTGTTGGTTCTTTTGAATAAATATGCTACCATCATCTAATGGGAAAGTTAGTAATTCTCTTGCACTAAGTTCTGGTCTTCCTGTAACTTCATAGTTTAACCAAACAGAGTCAGCACTTGTTATGCTTGTTTCTCCAATACTCTTAATTGTCATTTGGATTTGGGTTTGGTATAATTGACATCTTTCAGTAATTCCAACAGTATTAACAACTTGTATATTAGTAGAAGGAATGGTTTGGAATTTTGTATAAATAGTGTCGTTAATATGAATAGTATCTCCAGTTAATTGTGTAAACACAAATAAATAAAGCGAGTCGTTTACATTTCTAAAGTGTAAAGGAGGGTATAGAGGATTTGAGATGATTAAATTAGTTGATTCCAATGATCCAAGGGGTTGAATAAAGGTTTGATTAACAGTTTGAATAACATGAGTTGTATCTACATTATATTTTAGTACAGCAGTTACTTTCACAGTATCCACACCATAGAGACCGAAGTTTTTAATAGAAAGTTCAACATTTAATGGTTGATTCTCTATGTATTTAACTGTTTGATCTGGAGTGATTATTTGAGTTGGTCCAGCATCAATGTTTGAGAAATCATATTCATAAGCTCCTATTGTTGGTCTTGGAGATATTGGTCTATTTCTACCACGTATATCATCTGTGTAGTCGTCTAAAGGTTCAGCCTTTCTAACAATATCGGAAGGATAGGTTAGACCAAGTAATGAATCGCTAATAAATGGATTAGAAACGTTTTGAGAAAGAGCATCCTGTGAGTTTGCAGTTTGAAGAAGAGCTATTGTTTGTTTTGGACCAGACCAGAAAATTGGGATTGTTCCATTTGTGAAGTAGTTATTATTATTTGATGCAGTAATTTGGTCTGCAGGTGAATTCACATAGTATGCGTATCCCTTTCCTGCATTCTCTAAGTTGTTATTTAAAACCTTTAAATCAGAACATCTTGTACCTACTGATAATGCTTTAGATACACTACTATAATTACTTGCTCTAACTTTTACAGTATTATAATATATTTTAGCATAGTAAACAGAGTCTAAATCTATTCCAGAATAATTAATTGCTGTATTGTTATATGTTCCACTTAATGAAATTGAATTGTTTATAAGTTCTAAAGGATTAAGTATTGATGAAAAGATTCTTCTTAAATAAATTCCAGTTCTTGGTTTTGTTCCTCCTTCAAGGTAAATATCATTTTTCAATATTTCAATATTGCCATAGATATTCCTAAGTGTTATTGCGTTTGAAATGTTTGCATTGGTATATTGTCTGAATTTATTATTGTTTAGATACAGGTTATTAATATCATTTAGGTTTGCTCCATCAAAAGCAAAATTATTAAAGAAGGAGTTTGTGATTTTTATATTAGTTGCATTTGAATCTGTGCCTGCTGAGGAATAGATGCTTGTTGCTCCTGCTTCAAAATTCACATTATCGAAGCTTATCAAATCATTTGTGCCAAGAATACTAACCAATTTAGCTGTTTCAAAAGCGAGGTTACTATGAGGTTTAGACTTAATAGTCATATCCTTAAATTGAATATTTGATGAGTTATTACTTATTTCAACTAATGTAGAATAGGTGCTATCGTAATTTTGAATTGTGAAGTTTTCAAATAGAATATTTACAGCTCCGTCTAATTTTAATGCGTATTTATCGGCATTGCTATCAGCATTATAATGAAGAACTATAAGATTAGAATCTACTGGATTGCCTCTAAAGGTTATTGTATTGCTGTTTTCTGTCCCTACTATTTGAGGAATAGATACTTGTTCATTATAGATTGCATTAATTGGATTAATGTTAAAAACAACATCTCCACAAATTCCAGAATTAACCAAAGCCGTTACAGCACTATTGATTGTTGGGAAATCTGCACCCGGTCCACCAATACTGAAATTAGTTATGCTTGTGTTATTTCCTATACATGCTGAGAATTCAAACGATATAGAGTCGTTTGTGTTAATAGGGTCACATGCAAGTGAAGTCCATGCTTTTATAATATTTATTCCTGATGTGAAGTTATAATTACCTATTGTAGCGACTGTGCTTGTATTTGGAGCTAAGTTCCCTGTCCAAATGTATTGTGTTTGAATCACGTCATTAATAGACCAATCAATAGGAGTAGTTAGTAAAGCTTCTGAACCAAAGTTTTTAATCTCAACTTGAATTGGTGTTTGAATTCCAGACATTACTGTTGTAGAAGATGGATTTGTAAAAGTAATTAATCCTACCTCGCAAGTTGGTGGTGATTCAACCTCAACAACAACAGGTGTTCTTACACTCGAGCAACCAAACTTATCGATATAAAATTTAGTATTAGGTCTTAGTGTTCTATTGACTGCCATTGCAGCTCCATTCCATGCACAGGCATTAACAGTCCCACTTGTATAATATAAAGAAGAGTTGAATGGGGTTATTGAGTATCGGGTTTTTATAAGTTTTGCAACCGTTCCTTCTCTTTCGAAACAAATTTCAATTACAATATTTGATGTTCCATCATAGTAGAATGGGTGAGTGAATTGGAAGTTTTTCCAGCCTAAATTACTTGTTGCTATGGCTAAACTTGTATTGCTATAAACTTCATTAAGATCATAAATCCAAGTTGAAAGAAATTCTTGATCGGTAGTTCCAATCTTAATTGTATAGTTTAATAGATTTGTTGCAGATGCTATGCTTGCAATGTCAAACATAAGACTATTAATATTCCCCTCACTAAATCCAAGATCTGACAATTCAGATGCTTTAAATAAGTATTGTTCTTTTACATTTTTAATATTTCCATTAAGAGCAGAAGGATAGGTTGTGCTGATAGTTGTTGCTTGACCCAACTGTATTGTGTCATATGCAATTATCATCGCTCCAACATAGAAAGTGTCTGTTTCATATAAAATTGGTGTTGTATATGATGTTCTGCTTAGCTCATTTAATGAGTAAAGAGAATTATACCATATTAGCATATCATTTCCTATTCCTGTTGCATTTAATGTTGTTGAGCTTGCATAAGGGATTAAGACATCAGTTGAGGTTGGAGCATAAGGAGTTTTTAGTGATGTGATTTGCATTGAAGATGTATCATTCAAGTGAATAGCATCAAAGCTAAGGTTTGAGAATGCGACTATTCTAAAGTTTTTATTTGAAGTGTTAGCAGAAAGATCAATTCTTTGTGAGAATATATAAGTTATGGTGTCAGATGGTGGAATTGTAATATTGCAAGTGTCAAAATATGTTTGAATAAGAGTTGAACCCTCATAAATTTGCAAAGCTAAAGGAGTCGAGTTAGATGCTTGAACTCCAGTATTGGTTACTCTTAATTCAACTTGTTCGTTTGTTAATGTACACTCTTCTGGTTGGTTAATTCCTACTAATCTAACCCTGCATACACCTGGGTCAACACTCGGCACTCCACTAACGTGAACATTATAAGGAGACATAAAGCCAAAGCAACCATTATCATAACTTACAATATGAGTTGAGTCAATAGTTCCAATGGTCATTATTTTTGTTGCAGAGGAAGGCACCCAACCTATTGAGTCTTTTGCATTATAAATATTTCTAATCAATCCAGCAATGCCGATTGAAGTTGTTCTGCCTATGCCACTCCAAACAGTGGTCGGGATTGTGTGGTAATTTACATCGAAGTATGCTTTGTTTACTACACATACATCAATATAGGTGTTGGTTGCTGTATCTTTAAGGAAGAGACCCATTTTTGAATTTGCATTGAAATAACCAGCTCCAACATTCAAATAAACTGATGAATCCTGAGATGTACCATTTGATAGTTGAAGAACAACTGATGTACCAGCAGGTAGAATATGGTCACCAAATATTGTTGACTTTAAAAGATTTTGATTAAGAGTGTCTGTTGCACCCCTTGTTCCTGAAATATATCCAAACTGTATCCCCTTAAGGTTTATTGCTCCATTTCCATAGTTGGATATTTCAACTAAGTTGTTAGTGTTAAGGTATGAAGGAGGGTTCGGTGTTAAGCCTTGAGAGTTCGCAGCTTTTGAGAACTGAATTTCGGATATTTTTAATGATGGTATTTCAGATTTTCTTGAGAAGTAAAAAGTTGTATCACTAAATAAACGAGATGTTTGATAGTTATGAGATTTAAGTATAGGGTCGAAATCAGTATTCCTTAAGAACCAATAAATTGAATCATTTGATACTACTGATAGATTTATAGAGTCTCCATAATTTATTGTTGTATCTTTTGGAGCAAGTGCTGCAAGTTGATGACGGGATAGTACATTGAAAACAACAGTGTCATTAGTGCGAATTATATCTGCGGCTAAAACTGCAAACGCTGTAACCTTAAATGTTCTATCTGCATTTGTTACCCCAAAATTATAAGGGTTTCTAAATGTGTGTGTATAAATAGTATTTGGTGCAACTGCAATGTGAACAGTGTCTTTTTGTGCAGCCGTTACAGCTAAATTATCAATTTTATACCAGAACTGCAAGCTATTAGCTGCAATAGGATTTGTACTAATGTTGGAGTATGTGATTGTGATATATTCGCCACCTAAACCGCAGGCTGAAATATGTAGGTTTCCATCAGTTCCAACAGTTTCAATTCCACCATCAATTCTTCCTTCTTGAACAAAAACGTTGCTCGGAGGTGGTGCAAACTGATCAGCCCCAATACAAGGAGATGCTGGTCGGGTAAGTGAGGCATAGTCGTCATTAATTTCAGGTAGTAGATTAGCACCCTTAAAACAAAGGAATGAATTAGAAGTATTAAGAATATTCCAATCGGTAAATAAAGGATTAAAATCATAGCTAAATGCATCTCCAGCAATCGTTGTTTGCCAGTTTTCAATTGATGTACAATTGGTTGAATTGTATCTCCAAAGAACTAAGCTTGGAGCAGAAACCATTGTATTGAATTTATAATAAATATTATTGCTAAAGTCTAAGTCGGTAAGATTTGTTGTTCTTGCATAAACTGCATAACCATAACCATCGCTAATTAAAATATTGTTTTTAACTCTAATAGATGAAAGGATTTGATTAGCATTTGTTGTTCCAACACTTAGGGCGTATGAAACAAGACCTGTTCCCTGATCTTTTGCATAAACATTATTATAGGCAACTAAAAGATTGCTTCCTGAAATAATATTTATACCATAGACATTAGCAGTTGATGTTCCTCCTGAGTTCCCATTATATACACTAATCTTATTGTTTGCAATAGTTGAAACTGTGGTTGAAGCCAATGCATCACTAATAGCAATTGCACTAACATTATTAAGTGTAAATAAGTTTTTAGTTATCTTGAAATTTTTAGATGACTGAACTAAAACATTATTAGTTGAAGTTGCGTTGATAGTTCTATTATTTATGAATTTATTCTTGCTAATAATAGTGTTTTGAGAATATTCAACATGAATAGCTTTTCCAAGGTTGTTGATAAAGGAAGAATTTGTTATCGATACTCCATTCCCCAAATTTGCAGGAGAGGATCCTTTGATGTATAATTGAGCATCAGCATCTCCATTAAAAATACAGCTGTCTATAATTATATTATTTGCTGCACCAATATTAATGTGATAAGTAGGTCTTATCCCATTTGGACTTGTAACAAATGAGCATTTCTTAAATTCAATATTACTTGTTGTATTTGAGAATTGCACAATATTAGATGGTCCACATTCATTACTTATCAAACAACTATCAGCAGAATAGAAACCAATGTTTTCGAACTTATAGTATTTAGCTCCTGAGAGATTGTAATTACTATTTGCAACCTTTACTGGTTTTAAAAATACCATTTGGTTATTAGTTGCACTAACAAATTTAATATAGTTTGCTGTTGAGCTACCTGTAATATTAGTAGGGAAAGATAGTGTATCGGTATAGTATTGGTCTGCAGGGAGAGCAGTAACTCTAAATGTTACAGGTCCTGAAACACCACAACCTTGAAGTGTCTTAAAGGCTTCTTTGAAACTTCTAAAAGTTTTTTCTGCCGAAACTCCACTAACATTACCAATAGCATATATTCCGCTTAAAGGTCCATTACATGAAACTATTTCAAAATAAGCAGTATCGTTTTCAGGCTCCCAATCTATATGACCTATTATTTGGTCTGTCCAAACTTTAATATGTCTGTATCCAGGAGTAAATGAAATGCTATTAGGAAATTGATAATCGACAGATGTGTATTGTCCCATAGCTGGATTTGAAGGAAGTGTTCCAGTCCATGTTCCTGCAAGAGTTGGGGTTGCTACATTATCAATTTTATATTTTACAACAATTCCATTAGTAATAGAGGCAGAACCGTAATTATTAATTTTTACTTTAAAGTTTGTAGGAGTATTTGCAGTTACTATGAGATTTGAAGGAGATAAGAGTGTGCTGTCAATACCCACGTCATAAGCAAGTTTGCCTTCCTTAATAAAGTTAAATTGAAAATTAGGTCTAAATCCAATTAAACCATCCCCATTATTAAAAGGTGAAATACATGCGGTTTGGTATCCACTTGACTGGTACATTTGTCCTGTTTGTGCAGACGGAACAGAGCCACTTGCCCCTGGAGCTACAATGCTTTCCATTTTTGTTGTTCCACCAACAGAACTGCCGGCTACATTTTCCCAACAAACTTTAATTATTATATCGCTAAAACCATCCCAGATAAATATATCAGAAAATTGAAGATATTGCCATCCAGTAGGAGGGACAACTAAACTTGATCCAAAACCATATACCTGTTGCAATTGACCATTATAACAATCTGTTGTAGATAAAGCTAAATTAGGAGGAATATTAGCAATATACATATTGAATCCATTCATTGTAAAGCCACTTGCTGCTTGAGTTAAGTTATAACCTAAACCATCCAGCTTCCCAGCACTCATACCTTTTGCCCTAAGTTCAGAGCCTCTATATCTAAATTGAAATAGATTTTTGATAGAATTAGTTTTCATCATTAGCTCTTGAGAAGATAGACCTGTGTTTTGAAGAGGATCAGAACCTACATATTCCCTAACGCTTTTAAATTCGTTCCACCTCTCGTATTCAAAAGGAAAAGTTAATCTATTATATTTAGAGTCATTCAAAACAATTCTCCACTTTGTTATTGTGTCGTATCCTGTAAAAGGGATGTATCCAACATAGTTATTAGAAGTGGAATTTAATAATAAAGAACTTCTTCCAACTGTTTGAGAAGAACCTAAGATATATTCTACAAAAATAGAGTCAGCATTAGCAGGTGGTGCTGATTGAAGGAAACCAACATCAATTTCAACCTTAATGTCAGCAGAGTTTGGGTAGTTTAACATGTTCGGAGATGAAATACGAGCATTTAGTTGAGGAACACGAACAGTGTTTCCAGCAGTAGAAGATTGATATAATCTAAAATCGTCAATATACCATCCAGCGAAAGTGTTAGCAAGGGTTGTTGCAGAAAGCTTAAATCTGATTTGAAAACTTGTTGCTTCTCCCAATATACTATTTAAATAAAAAATCTCATGCCTCCAATAAGAATTATCTAATTGAGTTTCTGGAATATCCGTATTAGATCCTGACCAATAACTTGTTCTAACAAAGTTACCGTTCCAGTTCACACTACCAACAATACCACCACCATAAGTGTTGTCATAAGTCGGAGTAGAGCCTGAGGTTGCAGTTAAAGGTCTCCAAATGCCTCCGTTTACAGAAACTTCCACTTGTCCAGAGCCTTCAGGATTCTTCAAGATAGGAATATGGTCAAACTCTAACCTTACATTACAAAACGGATTACGAGTGTAAATAGGTGAGGTTAAGGTAACGGAAGCTGTTGTGTTATTCTTCATCCTAATACTCTTTGTGCCCCTACTAACAATGTTAGAAATCGCTTGAATATTTGTTGTTGAAGAAGCTGTCCATCCTATTGGAATCCCAGCCTCGAAATCGTTAAAAGTAATTGCAGTTGGTTGTGCCAATGAAGCTAAGCCAAACATTAACAAACTTAAACAAAGTAAACTTACTCTTTTCATGATGTTATTATTGTTGTATATATTATCTATATTTTATTCTAAAATGAAGATTGTCACTCAATTGAAATAAGTTATTTCTTAATTTCAACTTTTATTTTAACTTACAAATGTACATATATTTATCGTAACAGCCAAAAAACTTAATGCATTACTTCAATAATTACAACAACTAAAAAACTGAAAAAGTAAGTAGAATGAAAAAATATATTACATTTGCAAAGTAAAACTACATAATTTTATACGTTCAAATAAACTAAAACTGATTATGAGAAACTTGTTTTTATTGATTTCACTAAGCCTTGTATTTGCTTTAAATACTGACCTTTACGCACAATCTCCAGAAGAAAGCTGTAAGATAATTGAAACTGAAATTAAGGGAGATATCTACAAACAGTTTTCAGTAAATTCAAATGGTTATTTAACATATATTTGGACAAATGCTAAGTCTAATTCAGAAACTCTAATCACTATTGATCTAACAAAAGTTACTGTCAGTAAAGATGTTTCTCAAAGAGGATATAGAGTTTTTATAAATTGTATTGATGGAATAGATTGCATAAATGAAAAGGGGAAGCTTGGAGATGACGAAACCTACTATGCAGACTTTGCAAAAACTTTTTTCCCAGCAGAGGACGAAAGAGGAATGGTTATAATCTACAACCAACTAATGTTCCTTTTGAAATTAGGCAATACCAACAGATAAAAGGATTATTCCTTAACATCCATAGCCTGCCTTAAACCACTTCCAAGCATAATAAAAGCTAAAACCAAAAGCATAATTGCAAGCCCAGGAATGATAGCCATATAGGGTGAATCAAGAATAATATAACCATAGTTTTCCTTAATCATAGTTCCCCAAGAAGGCATAGGAGGTTGAACACCAATACCCAAAAAGCTTAGGCCAGCCTCTTGAAGAATTGCAGTTGCAAAATTTGAAGCCGTAATAACTGTTGCAGCTCCAACAACATTAGGCAGAATATGCTTAATAATAATCCTTGAATTTTTAAACCCTAAGGCTCTTCCAGCCTCAACAAATTCCTTTTCCTTTAGCGATAAGATTTGACCCCTCACAACTCTTGCAACATCAACCCACATCGTCAGTCCAACAGCCACAAAGACCTGCCAGAAACCCTTACCAAGAGCAAATGTTATGGCAATAACCAAGAGAATAGTCGGAATAGACCAAACAACATTAATAAGCCACATAATCAAATTATCAACCCATTTACCAAAATAAGCAGCAATAGCACCAAGGCTAACTCCAATAATCAATGAAATAATGATTGAAATAAAACCCACCGAAAGGCTAACCCTTGTACCAATCATAAGCTGAGAAAGTAAATCCCTACCATAACCATCAGTACCAAGCCAAAAAGTCTTATTCTTTATTTCGTAGTTTGTCTTTGCCTTATTAAATCCAATCACATCTCCACTGTTAACCTTTTCTCCAGTATAGAGTTCAAAAAAAACACTATCCCCTTTTTCCCAATGCCTATAAATAGGTTGAGAAGAATAGTTGTTCTTAGTTCCAAAAGCAAGATGTTTAAAGAAGTTTTTTTTCTGTTTTCTCTCACCCTCGTATATCCTTAGGAAATCAATCCTAAAACCAGGTTTCTTAGTCGTTAGTTCAAGATACTGATCATTAGCAAAAGGAGTCTGGTCAGGAGTAATAGTATAACCTAAGACTGCAATAAGAGTAAAGAAACCAATAATAAACAAGCTAAACATAGCCATTTTATTTTTCTTTAGTTTCTTCCACACCTCTTGATTAACAGAGCTATACTCTATCTCCTTTTTTCCTTTCCTTCTTAAAAACATAGTCTTTATTTTCCCTTAATAGTAAAGGCTAAGGCGTAGAGTTTGATTTGTTTAATCATCGATAACAAACCATTGCTCCTTGTTGGAGAAAGGTGAGTTGAAAGACCAATTTCATCAATAAAATGAAGGTCAGCATCATAAACATCTTGTGGCTTTTGATTATTAAAAACCCTAAGTAGGAGGGTAACAATCCCTTTTGTAATCACAGCATCACTATCAGCCTTAATGCTCATCCTCCCATCAACCATCTCAGCACTAACCCAAACCCTTGACTGGCATCCCTTAATAAGATTAGTTTCTTTCTTCTCCTTCTCTTCAATAATTGGACAATCTCTCCCAAGTTCGATCAAATAATTATACTTATCCATCCAGTCCTCAAACATTGAAAACTCTTCAATAATCTGTTCTTGTATCTCTTTTATATTCATCTTGTTTTCTTTATTAATTTATTTTTATCATTTCTAATATCTCATCAACATAGTCCCTATTATTAGCAAGACGAGGAATTTTATTCTGTCCTCCAAGCTTACCCTTACTCTTTAGCCACAAATAGAATGTACCCTTTTCAGCAATATTAATTTTAGGACTTTGTAGAATAATATTCTTATAACGCTTTGCCTCATAGTCTGAGTTAAGCTCTTGTAATGTAATATCTAATATTTTGGAAAACTTCTCCATATCATTTGGCTCCTTATCAAATTCAATAATCCATTCATGGTATCTGGTTTCGCCCAAGAAAGGTCCTGCTGTATATTCACTAACAATTGCATCCGTAGCAGCACAAGCAACCTCCACAGCCCTGTTTGAATTATCTGAAATAAGCTCTTCTCCACAAAGATTAATGAAATTAGTAGTCCTACCAGTAATCTTGAACCTAAAAGGTTTAATTTCAGTAAACATAACCGTGTCACCAATAATATATCTCCAAAGACCACCATTAGTAGAAATCACCATAGCATAGTTAACATTTTTCTTAACCTTAGATAGATTAATTATCTTTGGATTCTCTAAACCCAGCTCATCTAATGAAACAAACTCATAGTAAATTCCATAATCTAATAGTAGGAGAAGAGAGTCTAAGTATTTGCTATCTTGAAGACCGAAGAACCCCTCCGAAGCATTATAGGTCTCCATATAATTAATATTATCAGGAAGAAGTTTATTAAACTGCAACCTATATGGGTTAAAATTTACTCCACCATGGAAATAAGCCTCAAGATTAGGCCAAACCTCGTGAAGACTCTTGCCTGTATGTTCAACCACACCATTCAAAAGCACCAACATCCAAGACGGAACACCCGACAAACTAACAACATTTGATAAAGAAACCTCCTTAATCATTTCCTGAAGCTTCGACTCCCACTCAGGCATAAGAGCAATTTCTTTTTTTGGAGTGCGGAAAAACTCAGCCCAATAAGGTAAGTTATCAATTAAGATTGCAGAAACATCACCAATAAAAATATCAGAATTAGAGTCTGATGCCTGAGCCGATCCACCCAAAGCCAAAGATTTCCCTGAAAAGATTTGACTATCCTCATAATTGTTAATATAAAGTGCAAGCATATCCTTACCACCCTTATAGTGACACTCCTGAAGACTTTCCTCACTAACAGGAATAAACTTACTCTTGCTTGAAGTTGTTCCAGAAGATTTTGAAAACCATTTAATCTCACTACTCCAAAGCAGGTTTTCTTCACCCTTTCTAATTCTTTCAAAAAAAGGCATAAGAGAATTATAGTCGCTTAGAGGCACCCTCTCATTAAAGGTCTCCCAGTTCTTAATCGACTTATAATCATAAAATTTCCCCCAAACAGTGTTCTTAGCTGATGAAATAAGATCATGGAAAACCTGATTTTGCACCTCGAAAGGATTATTCATAAAATGCTCAATTTGAGGAATCCTTGTCTTAATTATCTTATTCATTAACTTATTTACAATCATTGCCTTTTGGGTTTAAATAAATCTACTTAGGAGCCTTTCTAATCAAAAACACACTAATTATTGCAAATACAAATATAGGAATTAAAACTGAAATAATAGGATGTAAGTTTCCTTTTGTTGAAAAAACAGATGTAACCTTCATCATCATAATAAAACTAAAAGCAATAGTAATTCCAAAAGCCAGGTTTAATCCAGTTCCACCTCTTGTTCTTCTTGAAGATAACGAAACACCAATAAGAGTTAGTATAATAAAAGCAAGAGGATTAAACAACCTTTGATACTTCTCAATCAAATAAAGATTAATATCCTTTGAACCTCGCTTAGTCTCTTTCTCAATAAAATCATTAAGCTCCGAAAAAGTCATAGTCTCAACCTTAGCAGTAATTATATTGAAGTCAGAGGGTTTTATTCCTAAGTTCATATTTGTTTTATCTCCTGTTTCCAAGCTCTCCTTCAAACCATCAATAGTCCTAATCTTATAATCGGTCAGCACCCAATTCTTTTTAACAGAGTCGTAAGCAATGCTTTGTGCCGATATCTTCTTGCAAATCCCTTCCTCAGAAAAGGTCTCCAAGGTAAAGCGATAACCAGTTAGATTGAAATTATTAAAGTTTTGAACATAGACATGATTAAGAGAGTCAATCTTAACGTGAATATTAAAAGTCGAGTTCTTATAAGGATTACGCCAATAAACCTTTTCAAATTCAATCCTCGGCTTATTAACCATTGGGATAAGAACATTAGTTAAATAAACATTGAGAAGAGCAACGAAAATAGCAGCCACAAGGAAGGGTCTTAAAAACCTCCTAAAACTAATGCCAGCACTAAGAATAGCAATAATTTCAGACCTTGAAGCCATCTTAGAGGCTAAGAAAACAACAGCAATAAAGAAGAAGAGATGACCAAAAAGATTAACAAAATAAGGGATGAAATTGATATAGTAAGTAAAGATTATTTCTTTTATAGGCGCCTGCCTTTCAAGGAAGTCATCAAGCTTTTCTGAAACATCAAACACAATTACAATCAAAATAATAAGAGCAATAGCTAAGAAGAAAGTAGCCAATAATTGCTTTATTATATACTTATCAATTTTCTTTAACATCTTATAATCTATTAGTAACCTTCTTAACCATCATAGTTTTCCAAGCCCTATAATCACCCTCAATAATATGCTTCCTTGCCTCTTTCACAAGCCAAAGATAAAACGCCAAATTATGAATGCTTGCAATCTGAAGAGCTAAAATCTCCTTAGCAACAAACAAATGTCTTAAGTAAGCCTTAGAATATAAAATATCAACAGAGCTTGTACCATTAGCATCAATAGGGGAGAAGTCGTTTTTCCATTTCTCATTCCTCATATTAATAATGCCCTCCGAAGTAAATAACATACCATTTCTACCATTTCTTGTAGGCATAACACAATCAAACATATCAATACCCATATCAATACACTCCAAAATATTAGCAGGCGTTCCAACACCCATCAAATACCTTGGCTTATCCTTAGGCAAAATAGAGCAGCACAAATCAGTCAACTCATACATATCCTCAATCGGCTCACCAACCGAAAGACCACCAATAGCATTCCCCTCAAGCCCATAAGAAGCAATCCTCTCACAGCTCTCCCTTCTCAAATCCTTATATACAGAACCCTGCACAATAGGGAAAAGCGATTGAGAATGACCATAAATAGGCTCAGTCTCATTAAACCTCCTAACACACCTTTCCAACCAAGAATGCGTAAGCTTCATCGAGTTCTTAGCATAATCATAGTCGCAAGGGTAGGGCGTACACTCATCAAAAGCCATTATAATATCAGCACCAATCACCCTTTGAGTATCCATAACGTTCTCAGGAGTGAAAATATGCTTACTGCCGTCAATATGAGAGCGAAAAATAGCACCCTCATCCGTAATCTTCCTATTATGACCAAGTGAATAAACCTGATAACCACCACTATCGGTAAGCATAGGCATGTTCCAAGAATTAAATTTCTGAATCCCACCAGATGCCTGAATAATATCCAAACCAGGTCTAAGATAAAGGTGATAAGTATTACCTAATATAATTTCAGCCTTAATTTCCTCTTTTAGTTCCGAACAGTGAACAGCCTTAACCGAGCCAACAGTACCCACTGGCATAAAGATAGGAGTAAGAATATCACCATGATCTGTTTTAATCTTACCAGCTCTGGCGTTGCAATCCTTTGATATAGCGTCAATAGTAAATTCCATCAATAGTTATTAACAATAAATGTTTAGAAATATTTGGACAAAATTACTATTAAAATGCGAATTTATCATATATTTGTTTGTTTTTATATTAGTAAGGTATATGGGATTTTTAGTTTACACGTTTGATACAGTAGGGATTATATTTGCAATAAGCATATCAGCATTAGTACTTTTTCAAGTTTTATATTATATTATCGTATTTGGACGCACCTGCTTCCATAAAACACCGAAAACAGAATTAGACCATTTTCCGTCAGTCTCTGTCGTAATATGTGCAAAGGACGAGGCATACAACCTTGAAAGAAAACTACCCTTCATCCTCGAACAACAGTACCCCAACTTTGAAGTCGTAGTAGTCAATGACGCCTCCAAAGACGAATCCCAATACATCCTGCGAGTATTACAAGAAATCTATCCCCACCTCAACGTAGTCCATCTACACGAAAACGTAAACAAATTCTTAGGCAAGAAATACCCCATCTCCATAGGCATAAAATCAGCCAAAAACGATATCATACTACTAACCGAACCCGACACCCAACCCTCAGGCTATAACTGGATAACAGAAATGGTAAAAGGCTTTGACCCAAAAACCCAAATGGTCATAGGCTACACCAACTACGAAACCAAAAAGACCCTACTATCGAGCCTAATACAATACGAACACCAAACCTCAGCCATAAACTACCTTGGCAACGCAGTCCTCAAAAACCCCTATATGGGAACAGGAAAAAACTTAGCCTTCACCAAGAAAATGTTCTTCTCAGTCAATGGCTTCATCTCCCAATACAATATCCCAGTGGGGGAAGACCAGCTCTTTGTCAACAAATATGCCCATTCCAAAAACACCAGAGCAGTCCTCACAAAAGACTCCATCAATCAATCCTCACCCAAAGAAAAATTCTTTGAATGGATGCTACAAAAGAAGAGAGACTATAGAAGCCTATCCTATTTCAAACTCAAAGACAAACTCACCGTCTCCCTAATGCCAATCACAACAACCCTCATCTACTGCCTGCTTGCCCTAAGCCTCTACAACCACTTCCCATGGGAATATGTAGTCATAGCACTAATCATCAAATACACCTTCCAAATCATCATCTACTTCAAAACCTCACGCAAATTAGGCACCAAACAAATAGCATTTTTAGCACCAATCTACGAAATCATATTCTTACCAATCAATACTATAATAAGAATTAGTTCGTTACTAACAAAAAGGAATCAATGGAAGTATTAGCATCACAACTAACTGAAAAAGCAATAAGAGACTACCAGCTTGTGTGTTTAGCACGAGACCAAGGGAGTCAAAAAGCTTATGCAGACCTGATGAATACTTATAGAGAGCCAATCTACTACATGCTCCTAAAGATGACCAATTCCTCAGTCGATGCAGACGACCTAACCCTTGAAGCCTTCGGAAAAGCTTTCAAATCACTCGCCCAATACACTCCCGACTACGCCTTCTCAACCTGGCTATTTCGCATAGCAACCAATAACTGCATAGACTTTATACGCAAAAAAAGAGCAAAGACAGTCTCCATAGACAACCTCTACACCAATGTCGATGGCGAAGAAGTAGGCATAAACATCCCTTCAGAAACCTTAGACCCAGAAGAGAAAATCATAGAAAAACAAAAGATACTAATGATGCGAGAAGTAGTCTCCAGACTAAAACCCCACTATCGCACCTTAGTAGAACTACGCTACTTCGACGAACTATCCTACGAAGAAATTGCAGCAAAGCTCGACCTACCCCTTGGCACAGTCAAAGCCAAACTCTTCAGAGCAAGAGAATTCCTCTACGACCTAATGAAGAACTCAATAGACAAAATCTAAACCCAAAGATTTTTTTTTCTTTCAATCATCTAATTAACCCTTCCCTTTTATTATTCATTAAAAGAGGAGTGCCAAACATCAAACCCCACCCCAACCAACGTAGAGACGCCGATTTATCACGTCTTTATTTGTTTTATCGCATCTCTTAGTAATAATGTTGTTGTGGTATATCTTCGCTCCACCTCATATTTACTATTAGGAAGTCTATCTTAAAAAAGTAACAAGCCTTTGAGTTATATGAATTATAATTAAAAATCTAAACTCCTTCCGTAATCTGTTTCAGGTTCTTTTGCAAGGAATAAATCAAATTGTTTTTTATCATTAAAGCCACGTATCTTGCTCTTATATTTATCAAATATTTGAGGGTTCTCAATTTCAAGCTTTCTTTGTATGCTGATAGTTAAAAAATCTTCTTCTTTATCAATTCCAAGAAACTTACGATTTGCAAGGTTTGCTGCAACGCCTGTTGTACTACTGCCTGTAAAAGGATCTAATATCCAATCATTCCTACGTGTTGAAGCTAAAATAATTCGTGTTAATAATGCTAATGGCTTTTGAGTTGGGTGTTTCCCACAGCTTTTCTCCCAAATAGCTATAGCTGGCAACTTCCAAACATCTTTCATTTGTTTGCCACCATTTATCTCTTTCATCAACTCATAATTATAATAATGGGTAACCTTATGCTCTTTTCTTGCCCAAATTACAAATTCAGCTGAATGAGTAAAGTATTTACAGCTTAAATTTGGTGGTGGATTACTCTTCTCCCAAGTAACGCAATTAAGTATTTTGTAATCTAACTCAGTGAGCATTTGGGCTACAGAAAAGATATTATGAAATGTACCACTTATCCAAATAGTTCCATTATCACACAGCTTTTCTCGACAAGCTTTCAACCAATTATAATTAAACTCATTATCTTTTTCAAACCCTTGCGACTTATCCCAATCACCTTTATCAACCTTAACTTGTTTGCCACTTTGAACAGAAATCC
Organism: Bacteroidales bacterium; assembly: GCA_041673165.1. GTDB lineage: Bacteria > Bacteroidota > Bacteroidia > Bacteroidales > P3 > UBA10566. The sequence goes on along the minus strand of JBAYYI010000025.1, from coordinate 4,787 downwards.
CACCATTTGATAAGAAATAAGGAGGGTCAGCAAATATCATATTAAACTTAAAATCAAATTGACCTAAAAGCTCAACACAATCACCTTGTAAAAGAGTGAAGTTTCTATCGCTTGATTTAAAAAAGGGTTTAATCATTACTTCCAAACATCTTCATACAAATAATCTTTTAAATAATTTATTCTATTCTCAATCTGGATATCTCCCCATTCCGTATTTGTTTCAAAAACTTCTTTTGTTGATATTATTTGCGAGTCTTTTAGTATTATGTTTTTCTTTTGTTGATAAATTGCATTTCCAATAGAAGAATTAATCCCAGAATCTAGTAAAACAAGATTCCCTATACTTTTAATTTTTGAAGGGTCTTTTAAGCTAGACCATTTAGTTTGTTTCTCAGGATAAATATGCTCTATACTTGTATTTATGAGTAATGAATTAATATTTTTCTTACGTTCTATTTTAATTAAAACATATTTGACTAATTCCTTTTGTTTGACTTCCAACTTTGAATAATACAACTTTTTTTCAAAATTTGAATCATATTCGATTTTATTTGGTATCCTCAAATTTAATTCTTTAATTATTTTTTCTAGTATTAAATGTTTTTTTTCAGTTGTTGTACCTTCGGTTAGTAATTTAGCATACTTTGAATACATTTGGTCAAAACCAGAAGATCTATTTGAACAAATAGCATTATGAATAAAATGTACTTTTTCAATAGAAGACAATGTTTTTACAACCATTTTCCTCTTGATTTTTCCACTTAGATATTCTCTTAATAATGACATGAGGAATGCATTTGCAACTACAATTTTGAAAACTTGAGTAATTGCATATATTGACTCAAATAAACAATAATCTGCAGTTTTCCAGTCCATTTGATCAGGAAGAGTAATTTTTCTGAAAATATCAGAATCTCCTTTTAAATTAATTAAGAAAGCTTTAACTCCTTCTTGATCTTTATCCTTTAAGATTTTAAAAATTTCTTTAAAAATTCTCTTGTCAGATACTTTCTTAAAACGAGAAGCATAGAAATTATTCAAAAACTTTGTACTACCTATGGTATTCCTCAATATAATATTCCAACTATCATTTGGCTCATCAATATGAGGTAAAGTTGGGTAGTTAATAAATATAGTGTTTTTTACTAAATCAATTGGTTTTAAGTCTTTGCCTGTAGCATTCAGCGTCATAAAAATCGTATTTGCACTAACAATATCAGTTGCTGCAACAAAAATTGCTTCTAAATCTAACACTTTATCTCTTAACTCAATCAAATCTTTCTTACTATGCTTTGAAATGTACTTATAAAACTTGTCGTACACTAAGACGATTTTCTTTTCTCCATTCTTTTTCGGATTATGGGTTTTGTCTTTTTCATTAGGTTTATTCTGAATATAAGATTGCAAAATTGGATAAGGCATTTTATTTTCTAGTACAGGGAAAGGCTTGTTCTCATCGTTTACACCAAATATATATTTGTTATGAATACCGTCTGCATAGTCATCTTCACCTAAACTATAAAAGTAATCTCTAATCGCACATAGTATAATAGTTAAGGTAGTTATCCTTTGTTGCCCATCAATTACTTCGAATTCGGAACCATTAAAAGCTCCTTTGAAAACCATATGACCAATAAAATATCCATCCCCTTTTTTTGTATCTTCAATATCTTCTATTAATTCAAAAAAATCTTTATCATCCCAAGCATATTCTCTTTGATAATTTGGAATAATGAATTTCCCCTTTCCAAATATATTTCTTACACGTAAATTTCTAGCTTCTACTTCCATAATATAATCTTTTCTAATATACCACTGCTTAGCATTTCGATATTTAGTAAATAATCAGCTCTATCATAGTATTCACGTAATGGTCTTTGAGTACCTTTCCAACCAGCACCATCTGTTATCCATATAAAATCATAACCTTGTTCGTGATAACGATTATACATTTCAATATATTCAGTTGCAGTAGATTTTAGCTTTGAGCCACCACCACTATAAAAATTTACTTCTATTAAGTATAGTTTATTGTTTTTAAATATGACAAAGTCAATTCTACGTGATGATTTGTCTACTTTTAGCTCAATACCCCATTTGGCTTTTATCGTTTTTGCTGTTGCTTCAGATAGGTATTCTGCATCGTTTTTAGTACAGAAATCTTCTATAAATACCTCTACAATACCCTCCATCATAGTACCACTACGATTTTTACGCCCGTTACTATCTAAACCAACTTCTACACCAACAGCATAATCAACTAAGCTTTTAATTTTCTTGTCTTTTAAAATATCAGCTAAACCTGATTGTAATATAAATGATGCTAACTTTTCGGCATCTTCTTGGGTAGGTTCTTTTATAGTGAAATCAAACTTATGAGAGATAAAGTTTTTAATATCAATTAATACCTCAAATGATTTTTCTCTGGAAGCAATTAAATAAGGAAAAGCTTTGATAACATTAGGATATTTAATAATTAGAGAAACTAAAGCAGAATTAATATCTTCTTTGCCAATAAGTACATTTAATAAATTTAATTCTGTTTCTATAGGTTCAAGATTTCTAAAGACCTTTTCCCAATTCACAAACCAATCAAAAGTGGTTATTTTATTACGAAATGTATTATTCAAATATATAAACAATTCATCATCGCTATTAAGTTCTAATAATTCTGTTTGTCTTTTCATTTGTAATTATGTTAATTAGCAATTGATTGATTTGATAAAGTGCTTAATTGTTTTCTCTATTTAATACGCTCAAATCCAAATTTGGTACAATGTGATTATTTGTATAGTTTTTTTTATAATAGAATGCCCTTCTTCTTGCCTTAAGAATCCCTCCATTTCCATCAGGTGCGTCTGTTTTATCTTGATTGTTTGCTCCTTTAGTTTTGGGTTCAATGTATTCACCCATACTACATGACAGTTCATCTGACAAACCCCTAATGATAAAATCTTGAATCTCTTCCCAATCTTTTTTAAATATTTCGGTTTCTGAATTACATGGGTGATCTAAATACCAATCAAGAACAATATAATCGTCTTGATGTAAAGGTAAGCCGCCTTCTTTAGCTAAAAAAACAATCCAGAATGTAAATGTTATTTTCTTTCTAATTTTAGCAGTTTCCCATGTCTCTTTTGCAACTTTAAAGTAATCAATCATTTGAATTGCAGTTGGTTCTTTTACTTTAAATAATCCATTCCTATTTAATTGTAATGGTAATGTCTTGACTTCACAACCAATTTCTGGAATGTCTGCATCATCAGTATTGTTATTTGGAATTCCTAAAAGGTTTTCTATAATTAATCCAGAAGCACCTTTTATCATGTTTTCCCTTTCAATATTCAATTCACTTTTAATCTCTCTTATGGTCTTCCCTCTAGAATTTTCAATTTTCTCAAGTAAAGGTGCAAGCACTCTCATTGCATTACTATTAATCATGGTTTAATTCTTTTAATTTGCTATTGATTGAACTCTATAATTATCAAAGTTTGTAATCATTAATTCTGTTAGTTTTCCTCTTTTATCAGCATTAGCATTAATACTTCTTTTTGCTAAAACTCTTTGTATATCGAACGAATCATACAAATCATCAAAGAAATTACCGTTAATACTACATTCTTTTACATCGGAGTTACTAAGGATGAAATTATGCCCTAATTCATCAATCTTTTTGCAGAAATCACCCAATCTAATTTGATCCAAATCATTAAAATCTTCTTTTGAATATGAAGTAAAACTTGATGTGTTGCTTAATGGTTTATAAGGCGGATCGAAATAAAACAGACTTCCCTTATCAGCATGTTTTAGTGTTTCTTTAAAATCTCCTGTTAGAATTTCAACTCTTTGAAGTATATGACTATCGGCTAATATAGTTTCTTTATCACAGATTTTAGGATTAGTATATTTGCCAAAAGGAACATTAAATAAACCTTTACTATTTACACGATACAAACCATTGAAACAAGTTCTGTTTAGAAAAATAAATAAACTTGTATTTTCAATATCATCTAAAGACTTTGTATTAAACCTTGAACGTTTCTCTAAAAAATACTCCTTACGCTTTTCTTCAGTCAATGGGATATATTCTTCTTGTATAGCACTTAAAGACTTTATTAAGTCCTTTGGATTGGTTTTAATAGTCTTATATGCAGTTGTAAGGTCAGGGTTGATATCATTAATTATTGCCTTAGTTATATTTGGATAGTTGTTTAAAACCCAAAACAAGACCGCACCACCACCAACAAAAGGCTCAATATAAGTCAAGTCTTTAATCTTAGAAAAGTTTTCAGGCAGAGTGTTTTCTATACTTTTAATAAGTTGAGTCTTACCGCCTACCCACTTAACAAAAGGTTTTGGATTGTATGTTATCATTCAGTATATATTTTTACAAAGATACATTTAATTTCTATTATAGTGTAGGAATATTGCTCAAAGTTTTAAGTGAATCAATCCTTTTAATCCCGATGCTCAAAAGTACAAAATAATTCTCAATTAATGATATGTTAAAGAAGTAGGAATAGGTATCGAATTAATTTATCGGCATGCCGCTTGCATTTGCAAGACATCCTAATATTAATAACGTGTGGGATGACATATCCCCCAGGATGCAGTTGATTAGGTATTCTATTTATCGCGTGTCCTTATCGCGTGTCCTTTGTCGCATCTAATTCATCCACCGCGTCTAATTATACCGTTAATATTTCCCGTTTCATTTCATCCCATTCCCAATACAAACCAATTTTTATCCATTATCAGGGGGATTATCGGGGGGATAATTGGGGGGA
>JBAYYI010000024.1:0-28330 GCA_041673165.1 Bacteroidales bacterium | reverse complement strand
TGCTCTTGGTGCAGAAAAAGTTGCATTAGACACTAAGATTTGGTTAGAAAAACAAGAAAATGGAGTATATCTTTCATCATGTTGCCCTTCTGCCATACTACTTATTAAGAAATACTACCCTCAATATTCAAGTGCAATAGCACCAGTTTATTCTCCAATGGTTGCTCATGCTAAATTCTTAAAAGAAATGTATCCGGGTTTTAAGGTGCTTTTTGTTGGACCTTGTATTGCAAAAAAAGAAGAGGTTGACCAGTTTCCTGACCTTATTGACTATGTTCTAACTTTCAAAGATATTAATACTCTGTTTCAATCAATGGGTATTTTGCCTGAATTTATGAACCCAAAAGAAGAAGATGAATTCATCCCAATAAAAGCAAATAAAGGAAATCTATATCCAATTGATGGAGGAATGTTAACCTGTATGATTGACTCTATAACTTCTGATGTTGATAGAATTAATCATAACTCAACAAAAAAAGTTCCAATCCGCTATATGACTTTTTCAGGAGTTCAAAACCTAATGGATATCTTTGATGACTTTGAAAGTATTGATCCAACATGCAAAACCTTTATTGAAATTATGACTTGTGATGGAGGTTGTATTAAAGGCCCGGGATCAACAAATTCTAGATCCTCTGCGTCAAAAAGACTTGATGTTTTGGAGAAAGTTAAGGTAAATGAAAGAGATAAAGAAATTGAAGATATTCTAAAATCAATTGACATTTCAACAAGTTATGATTTTATTCCTAAGGTTGAAAAAGAAGAATACTCACTACAACAGATTTATGAAGCCCTTTCTTGGGTAAATAAAAAGAGTGAAGCAGATGAGCTTAATTGCAGCGGTTGTGGATATGATAATTGTAGAGAATTTGCAAAGGCACTATTGTCTGGAAAAGCAGAAGCAGATATGTGTGTATCATATATGAGAAGGATGGCTCAAGATAAAACAAATATTCTTCTAAAAAAGATGCCTTCAGGCATTGTTATTGTTAACGATAAAATGAAGGTTGTGGATGCAAATCAAAACTTTGCTGAGCTTTTAGGAGATGAGGTTAAACAAATTTATGAAACAAATCCAGGACTAAGAAATGCAGACTTTACTAAGCTTGTTTCATTCCATAAACTATTTGCACAGGTTCTTCAAACAGGAGTTGATCTTGTTGACCAAGACATAAGAGATGGTGAAAGTTACTATAATGTTTCAATATTATCTATTCAAAACCATACCCTTGTTTGTGGCTTGATTCAAAACCTTCACTCACCTCAGGTAAGAGAAGATTTAGTACTTAATAGGACTAAAGAAGTAATTATGGAAAACATGAAAGTAGTTCAACAAATTGCCTTTCTTCTTGGAGAGAATGCTTCATTTACTGAATCAATGTTAAACTCAATTCTTGAATCGCACTCTGAAAAAGAATCAAAAGGTTCAAATAATTAAGTAAAAATATGTTGCAAGATACTAACAAACTCTTTATAGAAGTGGGTTCTTTTCAACACAACAAATATGGTAATATTGTTTGTGGGGATAGTGTATTAATGCATAAATCAATAAAGGAAAACAGAACTATTGCAGTTATGTCAGACGGACTTGGTTCAGGTGTTAAGGCAAATGTTCTTTCAACAATGACTGCTTCAATGGCTTTAAACTTTCGAATAAGAAGAGAGCCAATAACTCGAACTGCAAAAACAATTATGGATACTCTTCCTGTCGATAGCATTAGAAATATTAGCTATTCCACTTTCACTATTGTTGACGTTGAATCTGATGGGAATGGTAAAATTGTTGAATATGATAATCCATCATTAATATTAGTTAGAGACAACAAAATCATAAAACTTCAATCAGAAAATTTAATAATTGAATCTAAACTATCAAGCACAAATTCAGATACCAGAACTATTAAGCTTTCCAACATATTACTTCAAAAAGAAGATAGATTAGTTTTCTTTTCCGATGGAGTAACTCAATCGGGAATAGGAAATATGAATATGCCTTTTGGCTGGGGTGATGGGGTAAATGAATTTATTATTAATACTATACATGAGAATATAGACATATCTGCCCGTGAACTTTCTCGAAAAATTGTTAAGCAGGCCGACCTCAATGATATTCTCAAGCCAAAAGATGATACAAGCTGTGTTGTTTTTTATGTTAGAGAACCAAGAAGACTATTAATTTGCACTGGACCTCCTTTCACTGAAGCCAAAGATAAATACCTTGCTGAAATAATTAGGGATTACAAAGGAAAGAAGATCGTTTGTGGAGGAACAACCTCAAAAATTGTATCAAGAGAGCTTAATCTTGAAATCCTGATTGATTTGAATAATGTTATTGCTGATCTGCCTCCTTCTTCAAAAATGGAAGGGATTGATTTAGTTACTGAGGGTATTATCACCTTAGGTTCTCTTGCGTCAATTTTGGAAGAAGATATTCCAAAAAACTTAGACCACAAGGGACCTCACTGGGATATGTATAGAATGATTTTAGATGCAGATATTATTGATATTGTCGCTGGAACCAAAATAAACATAGCTCATCAAGACCCTTCACTTCCTGTTGAACTTGAAATTAGACGAAATGTAGTTAAAAAACTTGCCTCTCTATTAGAGGAAAAATATATGAAGACTGTTAAATTAAAATTTATATAATACCAACCCTTAATACCAAATTAAATATGTTAAATATAAGAATATGTGTGGGAACATACTGCTACATAACAGGAGGTTCTGACCTAATAAAAATAAAAGACAATCTTCCTGAAGAAATAAAGGATAAAGTTGTCTTTGTTGGCTCTGCATGCCTTGGTTGTGATGAAGAAAAAGAAACATCAAAACCTCCTTATGCAAAAGTAGGAGATATTTTAATTACAGAATGTACAGAAGAAAAGCTACTCAATGAGATATATTCCCAATTAGGAATAGAGAGATAGATTTTTTATCATTAACAAAAAAATAATTTAGATTACTATGGCAATAAATAATGCGGTAGAGATTCGTCGTGAGATAATACAAAGATTATCAAAACTGATAATAGAAGATAAAGTTATAGAAAAGATTGATAGAATTCCTGTGGAAATGAGACCAAGGGAAGCTGTCAAGACTCGCTGTTGTATTCACAAAGAAAGAGCAGTTATAAGATATAAACTTATGGCTCTTTTAGGATATAATATATATGATGAAACAGATGAGTTAACCCCAATTTCTGAATATGCAGTAAAAGCAATTGAGAGAAATGAGACCTCTGATGTTATGATGACAGTTGTTGATGAGGCTTGTTCATCTTGTGTGAAAAGTAGTTATGTGGTAACTAACCTTTGCAGAACTTGTGTTGCAAGACCATGTATATATGCTTGTAAGAAAGATGCAATAAAAATTGGAGAGACTCAAGCGATAATTGATCCATCAAAATGTATTAATTGTGGTCTATGTATGCAGGCTTGTCCTTTCCATGCAATCATTTTTCAACCTGTTCCTTGTGAGGAATCATGTCCTGTTAATGCAATATCAAAAGATGAAAATGGAATAGAACATATTGACCCAGATAAATGCATTTATTGCGGGAAATGTATGGTAGCTTGTCCATTTGGTGCAATTATGGAAAAAACCTTTATGGTTGATGTTTTCAAACATATTCTTAAAGGAGGTAAAGTTGTTGCATTGGCAGCACCTTCACTTGGAGGACAATTCAAAAGCGATTATAGAAAAGTTCTTACTGCAATTAAACAATTAGGTTTTGATGATGTTGTGGAAGTTGCAAAGGGAGCAAACGTAACAACAGAGCACGAAAGAGAAGAACTGCTTGAAAGGCTACATGAGGGAGCACCATTTATGACAACATCCTGCTGTCCTTCTTGGATGAACTTAGTTTATAAGCATATTCCTGAAATAGTGCCTTATGTTTCAACTACACTTTCTCCTATGGTTTATACTGCAAAATTGGTTAAAGAGGCAAACCCAGATGCTATTACAGTTTTCCTAAGCCCTTGTGTTGGGAAAAGAAGTGAAGCATTTAGGACAGAAGAGGTTGACTATGTCATAACTTACGAAGAACTTGAAGCTCTTTTCAATGCAGCAGAAATAGATATTGAAAATTGTGAACCTACGGAATTTGATCCAAGCATTTTTGGTCACGGAAGAGGTTTTGCAATGATTGCAGGAGTTGTTGATTCAGTTAAACAAACGCTTACAGATGCATCTGTAGTAAATGAAATTATTATTGACGGATTGAATAAAGCTAATATTCGCCAACTTAAACAATATGCAAAAACTGGAGAATGTCCAGGGAATTTCATTGAAGTAATGTCTTGTCCAGGTGGATGTGTAAATGGATGCGATACAATTGCTAATCCAAAAACATCAGCAAGAATAATAATACCACAAACAAAATAAAAGAATAACTCAAAATAATTATTCATTTTGTAATAGATTAATTAGCAACTAAAAACATAAAATAATAATATGCTAAAGCGTTTTTTTGTTATCATACTCTTCTTATCAATACCATTTATATCGATATCTCAAGTCTTATCCGATTCACAGAGAAATGGTATTCTGTCTGACATACATAAGCAGATAGAAATCCTGTCTCAGATATCTTCTGAAAATCTCGATATGATACCTGTTTACACCTATCAACTTCAAACAGCTAACAAAACTCTTGAAAAGTATGAAATACATAAAACCGACAATCAAATCTATTCAAATCTATTTGAACTAAAAACCCTTGCAAAACAAAATCAGGAAATGCTTGATTTTTTGGAACCAAGGGTTGGAGATTGGTATTATAGAAAAGCTATTGGTGCAATTGCTAATAATCATAAAGAAAAAGCAAGTGAATTTCTTAATAAAGCCATACAGGTTCAACCAAATAATGTGATGGCGAACTATCAGTTGGCAAAAATAAGTTTAGATAGTGGACAAATAGTCTTAACAACTAATAAGCTCACTAACATACTGTCAAATATGAGTCCTGACGAGGAAGAAACTCAGCTATGTCAAAACTTAATTGCATTTGCTTATGACAAAAACCTCCTTAAATCAATATCCCTAATCAATCAAGGCAAATATGCTTATGCTGTTGATATCCTAACTGAACTTAATTCTTATTGCGAGGTTGATATATACGGTATTTGCAATAAGTCTTTTGTTCAGAAAAATCTCGATAGATGTAGGTCAGGAATTTATAAAGACCATGTTGAGGTTACTAATAAAGCTATAAATATTGGAAGAGCAGATGTTGCCGCTGATTTTGTCCAAAACACCTACGATTACTTCCAAAGAAACCGACAATCAATAACTGACACAACAAGCTTCGACAATCTTGTAAGAACAATTGTTAACTCTTATATTTCTCAAATAAAAGAACTTAACTCAGCAAAAAATAACGAAGCTAAACACGACCTAATTAGGAAAACAAAAGAATTGCTTGCATTAGTTGGTGGAGAATATGAAGCTGAAATGCTTAGGCTGCTTGCACAGATTATAGGAACAATTACTCCAACAGATCAAAAGCTTGACTCCATTGAAAATGCAAGTCCTGTTCAAGGCTACACTGAACAATATGCTAAATTCGTTAAGGATAGCCTTTCGGATGCTGAGGCAAAGGTTAAGGAAATTGAAAAACAGTATATCCCATCCTCCGACAACCCTTTACCTGAGAAATCCTTAGCTGTTGAACAAACCAAAACAAAGAACCTAAGAAAAGAAATAGACGATAAGTTCTTCGAAAGTAGAACATTTATGACTGTTAACAACTATGAGAAGGCTTTGGAAGTTTTAGAGTCTGCTAACCGTCTTGCAAAAATTGATGCCGAAAAGAAAGAAGTTGATAAGATGTACACCTCAGCTATTAGAGAAATAACTGCAAGAAGAATGTCGGCAGCTGAGTATTCAATTTTCCAAGGAGAAGTAAGTAAAGCAGATAGTTTAGTTGCTAAAACAAACGATCTAATCACTACCTATAAAATGGAAAACGACCCTACGATAGTTAACATAATGAATAGCTATTTAAGGGTTATCGATAAGAAAGTTTGTGAAAAGAAACAAGACGAAGTAGATGGTTTTGTTTATAATATCCTTGACTGCATAAGGAGAAACGATTTCTACAAAGCAGACCAATTAATCAACACTGCAATGCAGGTTAAAGGCTCTTTTGAATGTAGATTAGACAAACAAAAGGTTAGACTTTTGAAAAGACAGATTGAAAAACCATTGGAATATGTTGGCATGAAGCAAAGTGTTATGCAAAAACTCGATATTGGCGACACATTAGGTTTTATAAAAGACTATGCTGCTTTGGAAGAGTTTTGGACAGAAAACGCTCTTTGGGAAATGAGTGTAGAGCACCAAATGCTAAGAACAATCTTAGTTAATATTGGCAATGACGACCTAATAATCAAAAGTATTGAAGAGGTAATTAAATATAGGCTATATTTTAGTTCGCTTGAAGCCTTAGGAGCATTAAAAGATTTGGGCTATAATAGAAAACAAACAAAAGATGCTCAAAGGAAAATAGGGATGATGATGTCTCTTGACCTTGTTAAACGTTCCGATAAAATAAGAGAAAGTAATATTGTTGACGATAAATTCAAGAATGATAAATGGTTTAAATACTTCTACAAAAGCTATCAAAAACATCTGATTGAGTGGCGTAAAAAGTTTTAGCTATGGAAGAAGAGGAAAATAATCCAATCAAATACTTTACCCTTCTTGAAACTCTTTCAAGCATTCAGAAAACTTTGCTCAACCGCTACACTTCAAGCTTTTGGGTTAAAGCAGAAATCATGAGACTTAACCATTATGTTTATTCTGGACATTCCTATCCCGATTTAGTTGAAAAGGTTGAAAACAAAATAGTAGCCCAAACCAGAGCCTTAATTTGGAAAGATGATTATAATAGAATTAATAATAAGTTCATATCCATAACCAAAGAGCCAATAAAAGAAGGAATAACAGCCCTATTGCATTGTAGGATTTCTTTTGACGCCCTCTATGGACTAAGTCTAAGAATTTTAGATATTGACCCTCTCTTCACTCTTGGAGAGCTTGAAAAGGAGCGTCAAGAAACAATAAAAAAGATAAAGAAAGAAGGTCTTTGGGATAAAAATAGAAAACTTAAAATGCCTTTTCTCCCAAAAAGATTAGCAATTATATCAGTTGAAACAAGTAAAGGTTATTCTGACTTCATTAATATAATTAAAAAGGAAGAGCCTCATTATAAGATTTTCACTCATCTTTTCCCCTCGCTATTACAAGGTGATAACGCAGTAGAAAGTATGATTATGGCATTGGATACAATAGAAATTGTAAAAAACCACTTCGATTGCGTGCTAATAATCAGAGGAGGCGGAGGCGATATAGGTCTTGCTTGCTACAATAATTATAATTTAGTTAAGAGAATAGCAGATTTTCCTTTGCCTATCCTAACTGGAATTGGACATTCAACCAATGAAACAGTTTCAGAAATGGTCTCAAACAAAACAGCAATAACCCCAACCGACCTTGCCGACTATATAATTTCAAGCTTTAGAACATTTGACCAGACTCTTAAAGAAATAAATCAAAAGATATTTAATAGTGCATCAAAAAGAATTGAAAGAGAAAATCAAACTCTAAATCATTTTCAGCAAATACTTGAAATCTTAGATCCAAAAAACTTATTGAAAAGAGGATATTCAATATCATATATTGATAATAAAATAGTAAAAACAGCTTCTGAGGTTGAAAAAGGAGAAACGCTAATAACCCTCTTTGCAGATGGAAAAATAATATCAAGAGTTGAGGACATTGAAAAACTAAACAAGATATGAAAACAGAGACCTATACTCAAAAATTTGAAGAGCTAAAAAAAATAGTGAAGGACTTAGAAAAGGGTGATATTGCAATTGATGAGATGACAGAGAAAATAAAAATCGCACTTAGTCTAATTCAAGAATGTAAGCAGAGTTTAAATACTGTTAATGAAGATATAAGTAAAATAATAGAAGAAATATATCTTGCAAATGATGACTATTGATTCTTCAATATTTCAATAGTTAATAGGGGTTTAAACTCTCTGAAAAATGAAACGCAGAGATAGAAAATTAAAACGCTGAAAGAATTTTCTGAATCAAAGAAAGAAAAAATTAAAACAAAGACTTAGAAAATTATTGTTTTATTCTATACTTTAACTATATTTGCATTGGATAAAAGCTTTGATTATTGGCTTTGTATGAATAAAAAAGGCTATTAATAATAAAATAAAGATTTGAACATATCTTGTGAATTTGAGTCTTGCGAATTTGACAATTGAAATATTATTATTAACTTTGCAACCTACATTATTATTAGATAAATAAATATTATTGATATAAATAAAACGCAAAAAATCTATGAAACTAATAAAATTTGCCTCCATAACAAAAAAGATTGCACTTGCAGCTTTTGGATTATTCCTCCTGCTGTTTTTGCCAGTCCATTTAGGTATTAATTTATGCCTATTGAGAGAAGATGGTGGAGAGTGGTATCGAAATGCAAGTCATTTCATGGGTACAAACTACATTGTGAAAGTATTTGAAATAGTACTCTTAGCATCTGTGTTATTCCACATAATCATTGCTATAATACTTACTATTGAAAACTTCTTGGCACGTCCAATTCGCTACAAAGTGTCAACAAAAACCAAAACTCCATTTATGTCTCGTTACATGATTTGGACAGGTGGTGTTATTGCTTGTTTCTTAGTTATTCACTTCATCAATTTCTACTTCGTTAAGTTCGATTTAGTTGAAGGAAAATACTCAGCGGAAATAGAACAAGTTGATAAGCATTTCCAAGAAAAGGAAAATAGTCTTTTAAATGGTGAGACTATTGAAGGGAATGAATCATTTGTAGAGCAGCTACTTTTGAAAAATAAAATTGATAAAAAGGATAAAAGTGGAAAGCATCTAGTGAATTTAACTAAAGATGATATTAAGACTTATCTTGGTGAGGATTTCAAAGAATATGAGCCTGACTTCTATAATATGAGTTTAGAGCTTTTTGCTAATAAAACATATTCTATTATCTACTTGATAGTGTTTATTGTATTAGGTTTCCACCTCTTCCATGCACTTGGTTCACTAGCTCAAACTCTTGGACTTAATCACAAGAAATACACACCAATTGTTGATGTAGTAGCTTTGGCTTACGCTGTTTTAATACCATTAGGTTTTTCAGTTATTCCACTTTGGCTTATGTTTATGCTTTAGTAATAGAAATCAATTAAAGCAAAACAAGATTAAATTTAAAAATAAAAAATAAAAATAATAAGATATGAGCACACTTGATTCCAAAATACCAGAAGGTCAGCTATCGGAAAAGTGGACTAAATATAAGTCAAGTCAAAAATTAGTTAATCCTGCAAACAAAAGAAAATTAGATGTTATTGTTGTGGGGACAGGCTTGGCAGGTTCATCAGCAGCTGCTTCATTAGGGGCTTTGGGTTTTAATGTTAAGATATTTTGCATATCAGATTCTCCAAGAAGAGCTCACTCTATTGCAGCTCAGGGAGGAATAAATGCAGCAAAGAACTATCAAAACGATGGTGATAGTGTTGAAAGATTATTCAATGATACAATAAAAGGAGGTGACTACCGTGCAAGAGAAGCAAACGTTTATCGTTTGGCAGAAGTTGCAAATAGTATAATTGACCAAGGAGTTGCACAAGGTATTCCTTTTGCAAGAGATTATGCTGGACTTTTAGATAACCGTTCTTTTGGTGGATCACAAGTTAGTAGAACATTCTACGCAAAAGGTCAAACAGGACAACAGCTTCTTTTAGGTGCTTATTCTGCACTATCAAAAGAAATAAAGGCTGGGACTGTTGAGATGTACGAAAGAAGAGAAATGATGGATCTTGTTGTTATTGATGGACAAGCAAGAGGAATTATTACAAGAAATCTTCAAACAGGAGAGCTTGAACGTTGGAGTTCACATGCAGTTGTAATGGCAACAGGTGGTTATGGAAATGTTTACTTCCTTTCAACTAATGCTATGGAATGTAATGGTTCGGCAGCTGTTCAATGTTACCATAAGGGAGCAATGTTTGCTAACCCTTGTTTTGTTCAAATTCACCCAACTTGTATTCCAGTTAAGGGAGAATACCAATCGAAACTAACACTTATGTCTGAGTCACTAAGAAATGACGGAAGAATATGGGTGCCAAAAAATATAGAAGACGCAAAAGCAATTAGAGAAGGTAAGCTTAATCCTACTACAATTAAAGAAGAGGATAGAGACTACTACTTAGAAAGAAGATATCCTGCTTTTGGCAACCTAGTTCCAAGAGATATTGCATCAAGAGCAGCTAAAGAACGTTGTGATGCAGGATATGGAGTAGGGGCAGGCTTTGCAGTTTACTTAGATTTCAAAACAGCAATTGAGCGTTTGGGAAGAGATAAGATTCAAGAACGTTACGGTAACCTTTTCCAAATGTATGAAAAGATTGTTGACGTTGACCCATACCAAAACCCAATGATGATTTATCCAGCTGTTCACTATACAATGGGAGGACTTTGGGTTGACTACGACCTTCAAACAACCATTCCAGGACTATTTGCAACAGGAGAAGCAAACTTCTCTGACCACGGAGCTAATCGTTTAGGAGCATCTGCACTTATGCAAGGTTTGGCTGATGGTTATTTCGTACTTCCTTATACAATGCAAAACTTCCTTGCAGACAAAATTCACCAACTAAGAGTTTCAATTGAAAACCAAGAGTTTGATGATGCAGAGAAATCAGTTAGAGAAAAACTTGAAAGCATAATGGCTATCAAGGGAGAAAAAACAGTTGATACTCTTCAAAGAGAGCTTGGACACATTATGTGGGAATATGTTGGAATGGGAAGAAATGCTGAGAAACTAACTAAAGCAATCCCTATGCTTGCAGATTTAAGGAAAGAGTTCTGGTCAAATGTTAGAGTAACTGGCGATATGACTTCAATGAATCCTGAACTTGCAAAAGCTTTACGCCTTGCAGACCATATAGAACTTTCACAGGTTATGGCAAAAGATGCTCTTCAAAGAGAAGAAAGCTGTGGAGGACATTATAGAGAAGAATATGTTACTGATGAGGGTGAAGCAAGAAGAGATGATGAGAACTTTATGTTTGTTGGAGTGTGGGAGTATAAAGGTGAAGGACAAGAACCAATAATGCATAAAGAAGAATTAAATTACGAGTTTATTAACGTTCAACAAAGAAATTACAAGTAAGATGGATTTTACATTAAAAATTTGGCGTCAAGAAAACCAAAAAGCTAAAGGACGCTTCGAGACATATAAAATAAAAGACATTTCACCCGACTGTTCTTTCTTAGAGATGTTGGATATATTAAATGAAAGTCTTGTAAATAAATTATCACATCCAATATGTTTCGATAACGATTGTCGTGAAGGAATATGTGGAATGTGCGGATTATATATAAATGGACGTCCTCATGGACCTGATGATGCAGTAACTACCTGTCAACTTCATATGAGAAAGTTTGAAGGAGTTGAAACAATAACAATTGAACCATGGAGAGCAAAACCTTTCCCTGTAATTAGAGACTTAGTTGTTGACAGAACTGCTCTTGACAAAATGATTCAAGAAGGTGGTTATGTTTCAGTATCGACAGGAGGTGTTCCAGACGGTAATGCAATTCCTATTGCGAAACATAAGGCAGACCAGGCAATGGACTCAGCATCATGTATAGGTTGTGGAGCTTGTATTGCAGCATGTAAGAACGCATCTGCTATGCTATTTGTTGGAGCAAAAGTTACACAACTTGCACTTCTACCACAAGGAAAACCAGAAGCAGCAATAAGAGTTCAGAAAATGGTTGCTAAGATGGATGAATTAGGATTTGGTAACTGCACTAATACTTATGCTTGCGAGGCAGAATGTCCTAAGGAAATTAAGCGTTCTAATATTTCAAGAATGAACCTTGAGTTTATTCTTGCAAAGATTGTATCAGAAGAGACTATCTAAAAATAGAGAGATGAATTTGACCATATATATATCATCATAGTAAGCTTTGCTCTAAGATAATTAGAGTAAAAGTAATTCAAAATAAAAACTAATATAATGTAATATGAAAAAGTTTTTGAGTTATTTTCCGTCTTGGCTAATTCTACCAATGTTTATTATTGGTGGAGTTATTGTAGGTCTTTCGGCCTATTCAATGTATATGTCGAGGCTCCACTCTTATCTATCCGATGACCCAGAGGCTTGTATTAATTGTCATATTATGGACTCTTACTACGATGCTTGGTCGCATAGTTCTCATCGTGAATTTGCCAATTGTAATGATTGTCACGTTCCTCATAATAACGTTTTTAATAAATACTACTTTAAAGCAGCTGATGGTTTATTCCATTCAGCTGTTTTTACATTTCATGCAGAACCTCAGGTCATCAGGCCGAGAAATGCAAGTAATAATGTTATCATGAACAACTGTATCCGTTGTCATGAACAACTAAACACAGCCCTTGTCAAAACGGGTATGTATTCTTATAATGAAGCAAAAGAAGGAAAAGCAAAGGTTTGTTGGGAGTGTCATCAAAATGTTCCTCACACAAAAATAAGCAATATATCTTCTTCTCCTAATTCTCTTGCTCCTCTTCCAAAATCGCCTGTTCCCAATTGGTTAAAAAATAAAATGAAATAATATGAAAATCATGCAAAAACTATCTCAAGCAATTAAGAATAGACCTATCATAGGTTGGTCTATTTTTGCAGTCGTAATGGTCGCAGTATTTCTTTTAGGCTTACTTGCAGCCTCAATAACGGAAAGAAGAGCCGAAATTGCCACCCTCTACAGCAATAAGAAGGTGGAAATAAAAGGAATTAACACTCATTCTGAAGAGTGGGGTATTAATTATCCAAGAGAATACGACACATGGAAGAAGACAAAAGAAATGGATTTCCAAAGCAAGCACTTAGGGAATCATAAGCAAGACGTCTTAGAGGCAAGACCAGAAATGGTTGTTCTTTGGGCAGGTTATTCATTTTCGAAGGACTACACTGCTCCAAGAGGTCATGCTTACACAATTGAAGATGTAACTCATACTCTTAGAACAGGAACTCCAATAAATGATAGTGATGGACCTCAACCAGCAACTTGTTGGACATGTAAAGGACCAGATGTTCCAAGAATGATGAATGAATTAGGTATAGATAAGTTCTATAAACAACAGTGGGGAGCATTGGGAAAAGAAATAGTTAATCCAATTGGTTGTGCTGATTGTCATGACCCAAAAACTATGGCTCTAACCATAACTCGTCCTGCGCTTATTGAAGCATTTGCTCGTCAAGGAAAAGATATAACACAGTCAAGCCCACAAGAAATGAGAACTCTTGCTTGTGCTCAATGTCATGTTGAATATCATTTCACAAAAGACGGAAACTACCTAACCTTCCCTTGGGATGGAGGAACAACTGTTGAAGCAATTGAAAAATACTACGATGATGCAAACTTCTCTGACTGGACACATGCACTTTCGAGAGCTCCTATGTTAAAGGCTCAGCACCCAGACTATGAGTTATTTTCAGTAGGACCACACGCTCAAAGAGGTTTATCTTGTGCAGATTGTCATATGCCTTATATTTCTGAAGGAGGTATTAAGTATTCTGATCACCATGTAATGAGTCCTCTTAAAAACATAGAATCAACTTGTCAAACCTGTCATAGAGATAGTGAAGAAAAGCTAATGGGTTATGTTTATGAGTACCAAGACAAGGCTCTAGAAATTAGAGATAGATTAGAAAAAGAACTTGCTAAAACTCATATCATGGCAAAGACTGCTTGGGATAAGGGAGCAACTGAAAAAGAAATGCAAGGTGTTTTAAAACTTCTTCGTCAATCACAATGGCGTTGGGATTTTGTTGTTGCATCACATGGCTCAACTTTCCATGCACCTGTTGAGGCTCAAAGGATATTAGCTCATGGTCTTGACAAAGCAATGCAAGCACAACTTGAACTTCAAAGAGTATTATTCAACTACGGAGTGAAAGATATTTCTATGCCAGATATATCAACAAAAGCTAAGGCTCAAAAATACATAGGTCTTGATATGGACAAGCTTAATAAAGAAAAGAAAGAATGGTTAAATACAACTCCTCCAAAGTGGTTAGAACAAGCTAAAAAAGAAGGTAAACTAACAACAAAACTATAAATAGCTATTACATTATTCAAATTGACTAACACATTACTATGAATAAAGATAAGCGAAAGATTTGGCAAACCCCATGGAGCTATAAAGAAAGTCTAGTAATTGTACTTGGAATAATCATAGTTGGTTTTTCGCTTCAAACAACAATAGGTGGATTTAATTTCTACTTACTAAGCTTTCCTTTTAATATATATATAGGAATAGGCATTATATTGTTTTCAGTCATATCCTCAATATTTAAAAGGAAAGCTTTTTTTAAATGGCTTACATCTGTCCATTTATCAGTCTCTTTGCTTATCGCAATAACCCTTCTTGCACTCATAATGGGTATAACAAGGCAAGAAGCTATCCCCTTAAATGAGAAAGCAAATATATTTCAGCTCTTAGGATTTACTCAAATGACATCCTCATGGGCATTTGTCCTTATTTACTTCCTTATCCTAATCTCACTTGGTTCAATCATTGCAAAAAGAAAGCCTGCATTCTCAAAGAAATACCTTGTTTTCATATTAAACCACTTAGGCTTGTGGCTCTTTCTTTTCTCTTCTGGCTTAGGCTATGCTGATATGAACCGTTATATAATGTATGTTGAGGTTGGAGAAACAGAGTGGAGGGTCTTCGATAAAGAACAAAAGGTTGAAGAGCTTCCAATTGCAATTCAGTTAAATGAATTTACAATAGAAGAATATATCCCTAAACTTGCCGTAATTAATAAGAAAACAGGAGAAGTGCAACCTACGAGCAAACCAAATTACTACCAAATAGATACAAATGCAAAAGAAGAGGCTAATCTCTTTGGCTACAAGATAAAGTTAGTAGAATATATACATAATGCAGTAAGAAATTCAGACAGAACATTTAAGGAAGTTCCAATGAAAGCCTCAACTCCTGCTGCACTAATTACAGTAAAAGGCAAGACTCAAAAGACAGAATGGGTATCCTCTGGAAGTTCAGTACAGTTCCCTCAATCAATAGACCTTGACTCAACCTTTGCACTTGTGATGACTCCCCCAGAAACAAAATCCTATATCTCAAATGTTGATGTTTACACAAAAGATGAAGAACATCTTAAAGGAGATATAAGAGTAAATCACCCAATGACAATAGGAAGTTGGAAGATATACCAATACGGCTACGACAATAATATGGGCAAACTCTCAACCTATTCGAGCTTTGAATTAGTTTATGACCCATGGTTAAGACTTGTATATATTGGAATAGGGATGATATTCTTAGGCTCAATATTTTTAATAATCTTTGGAATAAACTATAAGAAATGACCTGGACAAACTTTATTTTCTTTGCAATAGGCTCAATAATATGCTGGATACTAGCATCTATACTAATATATAAACAAAAATACAAGAAAATATCTAATATTCTTTTCCTCTTAGGCATAGCAATACTCCTAACATTTATCATCCTATTTTGGCTTAGCCTAAAACGCCCACCATTCAGAACAATAGGAGAAACAAGACTCTGGTATTCATTTTTCATAACCCTCGTAGGCTATATAACCTATAAGATATGGAAATACCCTTGGCTAATTATCTATACCTCCATAGTCGGAATAGTATTTCTAATTATCAACCTCGTAAAACCAGAAATCCATTCCCAAACCCTCATGCCAGCCCTACAAAGTCTTTGGTTTATTCCTCACGTAACTGCATATATTATATCATATTCAATGTTAGGAGCAGCAACAATAGCTGGCATAATCCTATTAAGAAAGATAGAAAACAAAAAAGTAGATTTTAAATTAGAAAACCTAATCGACAACCTAGTCTATATCGGATTTGGTTTCCTTGCCCTTGGTTTACTTATGGGCTGTTTATGGGCAAAAGAAGCTTGGGGACATTACTGGTCATGGGATCCAAAAGAAACATGGGCATTCCTAACCTCAACCGCCTACTTAGTCTATATCCATTCCCGCCTAAATAAAATCAATATCAAAATATCATTATGGATACTAATAATATCCCTAATCCTACTTTGCATAACTTGGTTAGGAATTGACTATATCCCCTCCGCCCAATCAAGCATACACGTTTATTAGGTTTCTTTAAAAACGAAGCATTTCTAAGATCAATAACCTATCCACTACATTACTAAGTTAATTTGATTGCATAATTATAAACTTATGTAAGAGGATTTTGTATATTTGCAATTGCAAACAGCAATTCTCAATTAAACAAGATTTATAACATTGCGTTTTCGTTCAATGTAGAGTTGTGTGTTGTTAATTAAAAACAAATTAAAACACCTTTCTCTAAAGTGACACAAACATTGTAAATGTGTTATTGCAAGTGTGTCTTTGATATAAAGCAGAATAGTTCTTTAATCTTCAATTTAACCGACTAAGATAAATGAGTAATAGAATGAATCTAAAACAACTGAAACCACGAAAGGCTCTCAACAAGGCATATCTGAAAATGAAACCCAATAGAGAGGAAGTAAATGATTTTAAGAAAAATCTCATTCAATTACTTGATAGGATTAATGATACTGAATCGGAAGAGTATCACAAGAACCTTGTAACTTATTTTTTGAAACAAACCTACTACGAACCAAATCATTATATTAACACCAAGGACAGGTCAGACCTGGTAATTCATAACGGAGAAAACAGAGCAAGTTCGGTGGGTGTAATTATCGAGACAAAGAAACCTACGAACAAATGGGAGATGATTACTACGCAAAATGTAAATGCAAAAGCCTTTCACGAATTGCTACTCTATTACTTGCGTGAGCGAATCACAAATAAGAATATCGAAATAAAACACCTTATAATAACTAACAGTTACGAATGGTATATCTTTGACGCTAATCTATTTGATCGCATCTTTGCCCAAAACAAGGAACTTGTACGCCAATTTAATGAATTTGAAAGCGGTAAGATGTCCGAAATTAAAACAAGTTTCTTCTACGACAAAATTGCTCACCCATTCATCGAAAGCATCTCACAAGATATTGAATACACCTATTTTGATATACGAGATTATGAAATGCCACTAAGAAACGAGAATGACAAAGACGACAACAAACTAATTGCACTATTCAAACTATTCTCACCCGAACACCTTCTTAAACTCCCATTTGCAAATGACAGCAACACTCTTGACAAACGTTTCTACGAAGAGCTATTGCACATAATGGGATTGAGTGAAACAAAAGAGGGAGGTAAAAAGGTTATTGAAAGAGAAAAAGAGGGAAAACGTAACATAGGTTCCATCCTTGAAAATACCATCAATGAACTGGACAGTCTAGACAAAATTAGTCGATTGGATAAGCCCAGTCTATATGGTAATAATATGCAAGAAAGGCTTTTCAATGTTGCCCTAGAATTGAACATTACTTGGATGAACAGAATCCTTTTCCTTAAGCTACTTGAGGCACAGCTTATAAAATATCACAAAGGAAATGAATCGTACTTGTTTCTCAACTTAGATAAAATAGAAAATTACGACGACCTTAACAGCCTTTTCTTTAAAGTACTTGCACGCAAACAAGATGAACGTGGTGTTACCACCAAAGATGCATTTCAGAAAGTGCCTTACCTAAACAGCTCACTCTTCGAACCAACCGAATTAGAGCACACCACCCTATTGATTAGTAACTTGGGCGACAACAGACCGATGCCTATTTACAGTGCAACTGTGCTTAAAGATGAAAACGGAAAGAGACTAAAAGGCAACCTTAACCCTCTTGAATACCTTTTTAAGTTTTTGGATGCATACGATTTTACTAGCGAAGGTTCCGAAGAGATTCAGGAAGATAATAAAACCCTTATCAATGCTTCTGTGTTGGGTCTTATATTCGAGAAGATAAACGGATACAAAGATGGATCGTTTTTCACTCCAGGTTTCATCACAATGTATATGTGCAGGGAGACCATCCGAAAAGCTGTCATAAAGAAGTTCAACGAAGAAAAGAAATGGAATTGCGAAACAATCAGTCATCTCTATAATAAAATTGATGATACGGATGAAGCTAACAACATAGTAAACAGCTTAAAGATATGCGACCCTGCGGTCGGTTCAGGACATTTTCTAGTGTCTGCCCTAAATGAAATTATTACAATTAAGAACGACCTACGAATATTGAAAGATAGGGATGGACTAAGGCTGAAAGAGTATCATGTAGAGGTGGAAAACGATGAACTAATTGTTACCGATGAAGATGGGAGCATATTTGAATACAACCCAACCAACCGAGAGAGTCAACGCATACAGGAGGCGCTATTTCACGAAAAACAAACCATTATAGAGAATTGTCTGTTTGGAGTTGACATCAATCCCAACTCGGTTAAAATATGTCGATTACGCTTGTGGATAGAATTACTCAAAAATGCCTACTATAAAAACGAAACCGAACTAGAGACACTACCTAATATCGATATTAATATTAAGTGTGGCAATACGCTTATCAGTCGTTTTCCCATTGATTCCAACTTGGGTAAAGCATTGAAGAAAAGCAAATGGACTATCGATAACTATCGCTTTGCTGTGTCCACTTATCGAAATGCGCACAACAAAGAGGAGAAGCGAGAAATGATGCGTTTGATTGACCACATCAAGAATGATTTCAGAAGCGAGATAGCATCCAACGACCCAATGATGGCACGCTTGCATAAAATAAAAGGACAACACTATACGCTAGCCAACCAAACTGCCCTTTTTGAACAATCGAAAAAAGAGAAACGGGAGTTGAACAATAAGATGAAGAAGCTAACCGATGAAATTAATAAACTAGAAGAGCAAATTGAAGAAATAAAGAACAACAAAATATTTGAAAATGCTTTTGAGTGGCGATTCGAGTTTCCTGAAGTGCTGAATAAGGATGGAGACTTTGTAGGATTTGATGTTGTGATTGGGAATCCGCCATATATAAGACAGGAAGAGATTAAAGATATAAAACCCTATTTAAAATCTTATTATCAATTATATACAGGAACTGCTGATATTTACATTTATTTTATTGAAAAAGGGTTTGACATATTAAAGAGTAAAGGGATATTTACCTTTATCATGCCAAATAAATTCATGCAAACAGGATATGGAAAGCCTACGAGAGGTTTTTTATTAAAGCAAAACCTTGTAGAAATAATAGATTTTGGAGATTACCAGGTTTTTGATGAAGCAACAACTTATCCTTGTATTCTAATTGCTAGCAAAGAGACCCCAAAAGATTTATTCAAAACATCAAAAATAAACTCTCCTAACTTCATTACTAATTTCCCTGTTTACGTTTCTCATGTAAGCAATGAAATAAATCACAATTCTTTAAGTGATGAAACATGGATCGTATCTAATTCCGCAGAACAAAAACTTCTTTTAAAAGTTAATTCAAAAGGAGAAAGATTAGAGAACTACATTACAGATGGTGCCAAGAGAGGAGTTCTAACGGGGTTAACTAAAGCCTTTGTGATTGATAATGAAAAAGCAGAACAATTAATAAATATTAATCCTGAGAACAAGAAACATATACACCCCTTTCTGCTTGGACGAGAAGCAAAACCTTATATAGCAAAACATCCATCAAAATATCTTTTAAAATTTGCAAAAGGGTTTACTAAAAAATTTGGAGGTGATAATCCTGAAGAATGGTTTGAGAGTAAATTCCCAGAAATTCATCAACACTTAAATCAGTACATAGATAAAGCAAAAATAAGAACTGACAAAGGAGATTATTATTGGGAGTTAAGAGCTTGTGATTATTACGCTAAATTTGAAAAACCAAAAATAATGTATCAAGTCTTTCAAGTTAAACCTTGTTTTATCTATGATGAAGAAGGCTTTTACTGTAACAATTCAATATGGTTTATTCCCACTGACGATAAAGTACTTCTTGGTATTTTAAACTCTCTGGTAGGTTGGTGGTTAATTTCAAAATATTGTACAGCCATTCAAAATGGTTATCAGCTGATTTGGGAATATTTCAGTCAAATCCCAATAGCTAAGGGAAATAATGAAGTCAGACAACAAATTGGTAATCTTGTAAATGATATTCTTTCTACTAAAAAACAAAATCCTTCTGCTGACACCACTGCCATAGAATCTAAAATCGATATATTGGTTTATCAACTTTATGAACTTAACGAAGAAGAGATTGAGTTAGTGAAAAGTAGTTTGAAGTAAAACGTATTAACCACGATTTAAGGGTTAGCATTATTTGCAAAAAACCAAAATAAAAACTTATTATTTATTAGTTTAAGGCTTGAATTAGCAAGGAATTTATAGTGACGAATTATAAGAGTTGTAAAACTAAGGAATATTATTGTGAATCAAAGGTTTAGTTTAGTAAAACAAAGGATTATTTGAGTAAGGTGGCAGGTTACTTATAGTAAGGTGGCAGGTTACTCGAGTAAGGTGGCGGGTTACTCATAGTAAGGTGGCAGGTTAGTAAAATGAAACGCTGTTTTAAGAAATCCTTTCTTTGATTTAGAAAATTATTACGGCGTTTTAATTTTTTATTCCTTTGATTCATTTTATAGGGTCTTTGTTTTGATTTATTATTCGTCGATGTGGATTTCTTGCCCTTTAGGTTGATAAGCACTCTAACTCGAAGGAAATAAAAAAGGCTACCATTATTAAGTGGTAGCCTTGGTTTGAGGTTTTGAGATAAATCTATTATCCTAATAGTTCTTTTATTATTTGTGATACTACTTTGTTATCGGCTTTGCCAGCGAATTGTTTTTGAGCTGCTCCCATAACTCTGCCCATATCTTTTGGGGATGTAACGCCAAGGTCTTTGATTATGGCTTGGAGTGTTTGGCGTATTTCGTCTTCACTTAGTTGTTGAGGTAGGTACTTTTCGATTATTGCAGCTTGAGATATTTCTACATCGTAAAGCTCTTGGCGATTTTGTTCCTTATATGTTATTGCCGCTTCTTTTCTTTGCTTAACAAGGCGTTGGAGGGTTTGAATCTCTTCTTGCTCTGACACTTCTGTTCCGCTCTTACTTGTTTTGATAAGTAAGATTGCTGCTTTAACGGCTCTTAGTGAATCTAATTTTTCTCTGTCTTTTGCTAACATTGCTGTTTTTATGTCAGCATTTATTCTTTCTTCTAAACTCATATTACTCATTTGCTCCTATTTCTTTTAAATTTTCTTCTATCATTTCTCTTAGTAACTTAATAATATCATTATTATTAAATGGTATTCCATCTAAGGCTTCTTTTATTTCTTGGGTGTCAAAAACGTAAACGTCTTTATCTGTTTTATAGGTCATAATAAACCTTATTTCTTCGCTCTGTGCAATAGTCAAAACGAAAACTCCTGCAAGGTCTCCAAGTGGTGGGCGATCTATATTATTATGTTCAAACGAAAAACTAAGCTTTGTTCCTTTGCCAACTTCACTCTCAATATTAAATTCTCCGTTGCAGTTTTCTGCATTCATCTTAATAAGTGGAAGTCCTAAGCCTACCTTCCTTGTTGTCCTGGTTGTGCTATATGGGTCGGTTACTTTTGCTAAGAACTCCTTAGTCATTCCTTTGCCGTTATCTTTTATGGAAAAACTAAATATATTATCCTTTATGCTGTCTTCAATGTCTAAGGTTATAAGGGTAGAATTAACTGCGGTTGAGTTTTGGAGTAGGTCTAAGATATGTAGTGATAGGTCTTTCATTTGTTTATTCTATTATTGTTTCTATATAACGTCCTTCTTGTCCTCGTATTGCTAAGCGAAACTCATCGAAACTTAGCTCTTCCATAATCAAATTGCAGTAAACCTCTCCTACGCTATCAATATAATGTGAGTCGGAGTCTTGTATAAATTGGAATTTCTTTAGGTAGGCGTTCTTTTTGATGAAATTAGTCTTTGACACGTGGCGTGAGATTTCAAAGGCATCGGCTTTTATGTCTGGGGGAACAAATCCAAGTTGAGAGATAAGGCTATTGGCTCCTTTGTTTATGTGAGCTGGAACGAATAATCCATCTAAGGAGTGAACCTTATCGTAAATCTCGTCAAGGTCTGCGTCAATTGCATTAATTAATAGGAATTCCTTTTGGTCAATTATCTCTTCCTCACGGTTTACCACAAGCTGGTATCCAAACTTATCTTCATCAAGGGGGATTTTCATAAGCTTGTCGTCAAGCCAAATTTGAAACTCATCTAAGCTCTTCTCATCTGGGAAAAAGCATAAGCAATGAGCCTCTTCTTTTGAGGTAACTTCTGCTCCCATAACCACGAAAATACCATTTTCTTTGCCAAGCTCTTTCGCTAATTTTGCGTGAAGAGTGGAGTTATGGTCGGTTATTGCAATACAATCCAATCCCTTTTCCTTAGCCTTTGCAATGATATTTGTGGGACTCATCTCCAAATCACCACAAGGCGAAAGAACAGTATGTAGGTGCAAGTCGGCCTTAAAGGATTGCATTAGTCTTATTTAAGCAATGCAAATATCTCTCCAGTTATCTCAAAAGCCTCTTTGCTTGTTGAAAGAATAGGGATACCCTCTTCGTTGCTTTGATCAATGGTGTCGGAATTAGGTTCAAGGTCTTTTACTAAAACAATACAAGCAAGGTCTTTTAGGGATGCAATAGCCATAATGTTTTTATGAGTTTGTAGGGTTATCCAGCACTGTCCCATTTCTGCATTTCCCATAACATCACTCAAAAGATCAGAGGTATAACCTCCATCAATAACATTATCTAATCCCTCTTCACCTGATACAAGTCTAAGGTTTAGTTTGTCTTTTAATTCTCTTACTGTCATAATTAATAGGTTTTATTCTAATTAAATCTCTTACTTATTTCGTCTTTTAAGAATTCTGATGCTCTTTCTGTTATGTCTTTCTTTCCTGCAAGGCTTTCTAATAGCTTTCCTGCAAAAGCAGTTGGGTTGGTTTCAGATGCGTTGCTTGAATATAGATTATTTATTAGGCTTATTGTTTCGTCTTTTGCATTCTTAACATGAACCCAAGCTTCATTTGAAATATATAATTGCTGAGATTGGTTATACTCATACTCGTTCTTAATGGTCTGAATCATTACATCCTTAAATAATTGTGTTTCCATACCAGCTTGATAGCAGCGGACAACCAAAGCACTTAGGTTTATTCTTTCCAAAAGCATTATAAGTCTTTCATAAGCTTGAAGTTGGATTGGAGTAACGATAGAGCTTACTTCTTTAGATTGGATTTTATGAAGCTCAAGAAGTTTTAATTTCTCTTCATTCTGAATAAAACCTTTAAGGGATTTAATATTATAATAGCTTGTAATAAACATAGCTAAAATAAATGTTACGCATAGGATTATAGAAACTGTAATTGTCATAATTAATTGTCTTTACTATGTTAATCTAATTTCAATACTGCAAGGAAAGCTGACTGAGGAACATCCACATTGCCTACTTGACGCATTCTTTTCTTCCCTTCCTTTTGTTTATCCAATAGTTTCCTCTTACGTGATATATCTCCACCATAACATTTTGCGGTAACGTCTTTTCTAACTGCCTTAACCGTTTCACGAGCAATAATCTTACTACCTATTGCAGCTTGAATAGCGATATCGAACTGTTGTCTTGGTATTAGTTCTTTTAGTTTCTCACACATCTTTCTTCCAAGAGGATAAGCATTATCAACATGGGTTAGGGTGGAAAGAGCATCAACAGGGTCTCCATTTAAAAGGATTTCAAGTCTTGCAAGCTTTGAAGGTTTAAACTCTGATGGGTGGTAGTCAAATGAAGCATAGCCTTTTGAAATTGACTTAAGTTTGTCGTAGAAATCAAAAACAACTTCTCCAAGAGGGAGTTCAAAGATAATTTCTGCTCTATCGCAAGTTAAATATGTTTGGTTCTTAAGAATACCTCTCTTTTCTATGCAAAGGGTTAGTATAGCTCCAATATATTCTGCCTTAGTAATAATAGATGCAATAATATATGGCTCTTCAATATAGTCGATATAGTTAGGTTCTGGAAGTCCTGAAGGGTTATAAACATCAATACATTCTTTCTTATTGGTATAAACCTTGTAGTTTACGTTGGGAACAGTAGTAATTACATCAATATTAAACTCTCTTGTTAGACGCTCCTGAATGATTTCCATATGTAGAAGTCCTAAGAAACCACAACGGAAACCAAACCCTAAGGCTAAGGAACTTTCTGGTTCAAAGGTAAGACTTGCATCATTTAGTTGCAACCTCTCAATAGAGGCTCTTAACTCTTCATAGTCATCTGCATCAATAGGATAAATGCCTGCGAAAACCATTGGCTTAACATGTTCAAATCCTTCAATAGCTTCTTTGCATGGGTTTTCAACAGAGGTTATTGTATCTCCAACGTTAACTTCTTTTGATGTCTTTATGCCTGAAATAATATAACCAACCTGACCACAACCCAAAGTAGGGCGTGCCTCGGGCTTGAGCTTTAAAACTCCAACCTCATCTACATTATATTCTTTATTAGTATGGAAGAACTTAACCTTTTGTCCCTTGGTCATTGTTCCATTAATGATTCTGAAATATGAAACTATACCTCTAAAGCTATTAAAAACAGAGTCGAAAACTAAGGCTTGAAGTGGAGCATTTGGGTCTCCCTTTGGACAAGGAACCTTTTCAATTATGGCAGATAGTATTTCATCAATTCCAATTCCAGTCTTACCACTCGCCCTAATAATATCTTCATCATCGCAACCTATAAGTTCAATTATTTGGTCGCTTACCTCTTCAGGCATTGCGTTTTGAAGATCCATTTTATTTAAGATAGGGATAATCTCGAGGTCGTTATTTAAAGCTAAATATAGATTAGATATTGTTTGGGCTTGAATTCCTTGTGTTGCATCAATAATTAGTAAAGCTCCTTCGCAGGCTGCAATTGAACGCGATACCTCATAACTAAAGTCAACGTGTCCCGGAGTATCTATTAAATTAAGCAAGAATTTCTCTCCCTTATATTCATATTCCATTTGAATTGCGTGAGACTTAATAGTTATCCCTCTTTCTCTCTCCAAATCCATATCATCTAAGATTTGAGATTGCATTTCTCTTGCTGTAATTGTTCCAGTACGTTCTAATAGTCTATCTGCTAAGGTGCTTTTGCCATGGTCTATATGGGCAATAATACAAAAATTTCTTATATTTTTCATCGGCAATTTTTCGGTCAATGTCTTTTGTTTTACATTTAACTTGCAAAGATACAATAAAATGAAACAAAGAAAGAAAATTTTAAAACAAAGGAAGAGAAAATTAAAACAAAGAAAGAAGAATTTAAAACCAAGAAAGAATAAATTGTTTTATTAAGTCTAAAAATAATAATACCTTTGCATTAATGCAAACGGGAAAAGTAATTAGAACAACAGGAAGCCATTATACAGTACGCACAGACAATTACGAATTGTTTGAATGCCGTATTAAGGGAAAGTTTAGGATTAGTAATATTAAATCAACTAACCCTATTGCTGTTGGTGATATTGTGGATTTTATTCCCCCAACTCCAACAATAGAAGGCGTGATTGCAAATATTCACGATAGGAAAAACACCTTGGTTCGTCGCTCAACCAACCTTTCTAAGCGTTCGCAAATAATTGCTTCAAACATTGACCAAGCTTTTCTAATAGTAACGATTGCTTACCCAAGAACATCAACAGGGTTTATCGATAGATTCTTAGTTACAACCGAGGCTCATCAAATCCCAACAATAATTGTTTTTAATAAGATTGATATTTATAATCAGGAGGCTCAAGAGTTTGCTAATGAGACAATGGGAATTTATAGGAATGTAGGCTATGAGTGTGTTGAGGTTTCTGCTCTTAGGGGCGATAATATTGAACTTTTAAGAGAGATGATGAAAGATAAAACCACACTTCTTTCAGGACATAGTGGAGTAGGGAAGTCAGCTCTTATAAATGCAATTGATAGTAATCTAAACCTTAGGACTGGACTCATATCATCTGCTCACATGAAAGGAATGCACACTACAACCTTTGCAGAAATGTTTCCCCTTGATTTTGGAGGAGACATTATTGATACACCAGGGATAAAAGAATTTGGGATGTTTGACTTTCAGAAAGAAGAAGTAGGACTTTACTATCCAGAGATGAAAGCTCGCTTAAAAGGTTGTCAATACTATAACTGCACACATGAGCATGAGCCAAAATGTGCAATAAAAGCAGCTGTTGAAACAGGCGAAATCAGCATTGAAAGATACTCTAATTATCTAAACATTATGCATGGCGATGAGCTTAAGCTTGAAAGGTGGGAGGATAAGTAATGAGAGTAGTTATACAGAGAGTGAAAGAGGCAAGCGTTGAAATAGATAATAAACTTAAGAGCTCAATTTCAAAAGGAATATTAATTCTTTTGGGGATTGAAGACAAGGATAATGAAAAGGATATTGAATTCTTATGCCAAAAGATATGCAAGTTAAGAATATTTGATGATAATGATGGAGTGATGAACCTTTCGGTTAAAGATATTAGTGGTGAAATTCTTTTGGTTAGTCAGTTCACCCTTCATGCAAGTGTTAAGAAAGGAAATCGCCCAACATATATAAGAGCTTCTAAACCTGATATTGCAATTCCAATGTATGAGAAATTTATTAAAACCCTTGAAAAAGAGTTTGAGAAAGAAATTAAGACAGGAGAGTTTGGAGCGGATATGGAAGTTGCTTTAATTAATGATGGTCCAGTAACAATAATTATTGATAGTAAAAATATAGAATAAATTATGGAAAAGTTAACAACAGTAAATATTATAGCAGGTATAATAGTTCTACTCTCGCTTGCGTTAATATATGTAGTCTTATATCAATTTGGTAAATGGGCTAAGAAAAAAACTCAAAGAGATGATTATTTCGAACAAAAAATAAAAAGATGGAAACGATAATATTAGTATTTGGTATAACAGTAGCAATTCTTTTGTTATGCTTTGCATTTATAGGCATAAAGATGTTTATAAAGAAGAACGGAGAATTCAAAAAACAATGCTCAACAGTTGACCCAATGACAGGAGAAAGACATGGTTGCACTTGTCAATCGAAAGTTGTTAAAACCGAATGTGATAATGTAGATAGGCTTCACGAGATAGATAAGGCTAACGAAGAATTAGCTGAATCAGAAGAAGATAATTAAATAAAGAATACTTTTAGTTAAGTAATTGTTCTCTTACCTTATCATTAAAAGCTTTCGATGTCTTATAGTTATGCTTTCTAATTAAGAGGTTTGCCCTTTCGTAGGAGCCAAAATAGGTTCCGCTCAATATTCCAGCACCACCAAGATATGCAGTTATGTAATTTGCAGTAATGACATTATATACGCCAAACGATAGTACTGAAGCATTGATAAGAAAAGCTGAAATTCCTTCTAAAGTATATCCAGCGTAAAGATGTCCTAAGCCAGGTAAATAAGCTAATACTCTTCCCATTTTCTCACTTTTCTGTTTAGGTAGTTTCTTATAAATATCATCTATTTCTTTCTTTATTTTATCCTGATTACCTTCAAGTGTCACTACCCACTTGTCTGCAATAGTCTTTGCCTCTTGGTATCTCAATAATTCATTATAAACAAAAACCTGTAAAAGGAGAGTGCTTGAGCATTGGCTACTATCAATATTTAGATACATATCCTCAATTGTTACTGAGGCTTTTTCAAATTCACCACCTAAGTAATAGCATAGAATCTTCTCGTAGTAGTATTTCTCTTGCAAATCTTGACTAAGTGAAAACAAATGTATTCTTTCTAAATCTCTTGACGCCTTAGAATAATTACTAATCTTCTTATATGTTGCTGCTTTCCTAAAGAGAGCTTTATTTAGTTCCTCTTTTGATGAAGAGTTATAAACTATCCTTTCATATTCAAGTGCTGCATTATCATAATCCTTTTGCTCATAAAGTCTATCTGCTAATTCAAATATTGAGTCTTGTGCATTAGTTAAATATGGTACGCAAAGGAATATGAATGTTATAAAGTATTGTAATGTTTTGTTGATTATTGAAATCTTCATAATATATTTTTACTGAGGTTATACTGCCATATATATTGCCAACATAGAAAACTGCACCAATAGCACCAAAGACTAAGGTCTTCCAATTAAGTGGTCCATGCTTAACCCAGTTTTCTGTTGTTACTGCGGCTAATGAACCAATTAAAACAAAAGAAGAGACTCCTTCTCCATAGCTTCCTGCATAAACTTTACCTAAGCCAGGGACAATTGCAGAGGCTATGCCA
>JBAYYI010000023.1:0-29419 GCA_041673165.1 Bacteroidales bacterium | reverse complement strand
CCTGGGAACTACATCCAGCACCATAAAACTTTAGCTGATGAACATCTTTTGGATTTATGTTGGATATAAGAACCGATTCTATCTCCTGCGATATAGCCTCAGCACTTATATTATATGGATTCATCCCACAAGTAGAGAAAAACTGCCTTTTATTATCTCTATCAACCAAACACCAATCGGCCTTTGTTGATCCACTATCACAAATTAATAACATAATTAATAAATTAATGTGCAAATTTAAGAAATTTCCTTAACACTACCTTATTTAACTATCATATTACTTGATAATTTATTGAATTATTATATTGTTCTAATGAAACGAAGATCTACGAAAATAAAACAGCGAAACAATTTGTTGAAACGGCGAAACAATTTGCTGAAACGAAGACTTATTATAATGTTGCAATAATGCTAATTCCTGCCTTTACTTTGTCGTTAAGTTTAACGTTGATTTGGGTATCTAAGGGTAGGAATAAATCTACTCTTGAGCCAAATTTGATAAATCCAAGCTCTTTACTTTGCTCTACTTCTTGGTTTACTTTAGCATAGCAGACAATTCTCCTTGCCACAAAGCCAGCAACTTGACGTACTAAAACCAATTCTTCATTCTTTGTTTCAATTAGAATGGACATCCTTTCATTTAAAACAGATGACTTAGGATGATTTGCCACCAAATAGCTCCCTTTGTGATGTTTTTTAGTTAAGACCTTTCCTGAAATAGGATATCGATTGACATGGGCATTATTGATAGACATAAAAGTTGAAACCTGAATGCATTCTGCGTTTAGTATTTCAGATTCGAAAACCTTTTCAATAGCAACAATAGTACCGTCAGCTGAAGCAATGATTTGATTATCTTGTTTTAAGAAACTTCTCTTATGAATTCTAAAAAACCTAATAATAAAAAACTCAAATATTATAAAAATAATAGCTACTATAAACCAAGCTATACCACTAATAAAACTGTTCAATCCTATCAATAGAGCAATTAATAGTAGGCCTGTATAAGCTATTATTTTATATCCTTCCTTATGTATTTTCATTAGAGTAATACTTTAGTAAATATATGTCTTTTTTATATGCAAGTACATAAGAAAGGATATTAAAATTAATCTATTTTTTAGATTTCTCAATAACTCTACCTGCAAGGTCGTCAAATAAACCCATCATTGGAGTTTTGTCACTTGTGTATAGGTTTAACCTACCATCAACAAAAGCATCTTGAATTAGTGGCAACTGAGTTAAAACTGCGGTATAGAATTCTTCAGCTATAAGTTTTCCACCACCCTTGCCGAAGATATAGTACTTCTCTTCGGGATGATTAAGTGGCGTAAACCATGACATATTCTCAACAACTCCAATAAAAGGTATTGCTAATGATTCATTGGTTAACATCTCTGCACTCTTTCTTGCATCATTCACCGCAATTGCTTGAGGAGTTGTTACAATGATTGCACCATCAACTCTAATATCTTGGAAAGTTGTCAAGTGGACATCGCCTGTGCCTGGAGGGAAGTCAACAATTAGATAATCCAACTCACCCCAAACAACATCTGTGAAAAGTTGTTTAACAGCATTTGCAGCAAGTGGACCTCTCCAAACAATTGCTTTTTCCAACGGAACAAGGAAACCAAGTGACATTAGTTTTATTCCAAACTTTTCAACAGGAATAATCCTAGTTTGACCTTCTTCTTCAAATTGTGCTACGTCTTGCATGCCAAGACCAAACATTGCAGGAACGGATGGTCCGTAAATATCTGCATCCACTAAGCCTACCTTAAGACCTTTTCTTCCAAGGGCTAAAGCAAGATTTGCCGCAACAGTTGATTTACCAACCCCTCCCTTTCCAGAGGCAACGACAATAATGTTTTTAATCGATTTTAATGCTATTTTTTCCATGTGTTTATATTGATTAACTTTTAAAAACAATCTGATAAGCCTCTCTTATTCTTTGAGAAATATCAGAATCACTATTATATTCAATTATAGTTTTACTCCTTATCATTGCATCCACCACTTCTTTATCAAATGGCAGACAAGCAATAACTTTAACATCCATCCCTAAGCAATAATCCTTGATTTGATCAGTCACTTCAAGGTTTAAGTCATATTTATTAATAATAACATAAATCTCTTGCATAAAGCTTTTAGCCACATCGATAGTTCTTTTCAAATCAACCAAGCCAGACATAGAAGGCTCTGTAACAACTACTACCTTATCTACTCCAGTTATTGTTGACATAAAAGGACAGCCAATGCCAGGAGGACCATCAATAATGATCTTATCTAAGCCAAGCTCTTTCGATTTCTCTTTCGCAAGAGCCCTGACAACAGCAATAAACTTACCAGAGTTTTCTTCCCCTGGCGATAATCTACCATAAATTATAGAACCATTTCTAAAATCACCAAAGTAGAGTTTACTATCGTCTGATTCAATCATTTCAATTGCCTTTTCTGGACACTGTCTAAAACAAAGAGCACACCCATCGCAAGAGACAGGATCTATTTCTAACTTTCCATTGACAATATTTATTGCATCAAACTGACATAATTCCTTACATAATCCACACAGGGTGCACTTATCTTGATGAATTATAGCATTCTTGCCAGATATATAATTTGTTTCTACGGTATTCTTTGGAGGGAAAATTAAATAGAGGTTTGCAGCATCAACATCACAATCAACAGCAATTACATTCTTAGCAATAGAAATAAAAGCTGCACAAATTGAGGATTTCCCTGTTCCTCCCTTACCACTAAGAAATGCTATTTCCATTTTTTATAATTTTATTACAGATTACTTCAAATAACTCCTTTGTCTCACTTAAATAAGAAACAGCCAATTTACCTTCAGAATAGCAACGAGCTATCTCTTTTGAGAATGGAATTTCGGCAATAATTGGTATGTCATTCTTTTTCAAATAATCATATACTTCAATATCGCCAAGTCCTGACCTATTAATAATTACTCCATAATCTTTATTTAGAGAGTCTAAGGTTTCAACCGATTGCTTAAGGTCACTTAATCCAAAAGGTGTTGGCTCAGCAACCAAAACAATATAGTCTGCCCTAACTGCCGTTTGAATAAAAGGACAAGAAGTTCCTGGAGAAGAATCCATTAAGAGATATTCATAAGACAATAATGAAGCCTCCTTGATAGCTGACTTAATGATAGGGATTGACGCTATCTTTCCCTCCTTAAGTCTGCCCTCAATAAAGATATGACTTTTAGAATCACTAAAAAATGAAACATTACCAATCTCAGTGCTTGAATCCTCAATAGCACCGTGCTTGCACGCAATAGAGCAAGCCTTACATCCATGGCATAGATTATCTAAGACTTTGATATGTTTTAACTCTGGCACATAAAATATTGCTTTGTACTCGCAATACTCATAACATAAACCGCAGTAAACACATTTATCAGCATCAATTATTGGTCTATATTCTGTTACTTTGGTGTCAGAGATTTTCTTTAAGTCAAAAAATAATAAAGAATTAGGACATTCAACATCACAATCGAGAAGCAAAGTTGAATGACCTAAGGATTCAAATGTTTTAAAGAGGTTAGTAGAGACAAAGGTTTTCCCTGTGCCTCCCTTACCACTTGCTATAGCTATTTTCATTAGTGATCACATTCGTTTTGACCAGTTTTCAACATGTTGTTTAAATGGTCTTGAATTAAATTTTCAGGATCTTTATTATCAGCTCCAAAATAAACTACTATACTTTGCTCAGCAAACAAATCTCTTGCCTTTTGTCCTATTCCTCCACATATAACTTCACTTACTCCTTGTTCTCTTACCCAAGCTGGATAAAGACCTGGCTCATGAGCAGGAGGCGTAACGAAAACACTCGATACAAGTTTGTTGTTTTCTATATCTGCTATATAGAATGATTCACAATGTCCAAAATGTGAACATAAAACACCGCTTTCGGTTGGTATTGCAATACGTTTTTTCATAAAAATTTTATATTATAAATTTAAAAAGCGACAGAGCTATACTTTATAACTCCATCGCTTAACTTAATCAATTAATTACTTAGACCTTGACCACGTCCTTGTCCACGTCCCTGACCACGACCTTGACCTTGCTGTCCTTGTTGACCTTGTCCTTGTCCGAAACCTTGTCCAAATCCTTGACCTCTGTTTCCTCTACCTTTGCCTTGGCAAGCATTTCTGTTACCAAAACGATTATTATTTAATGTTTCTGTTTCTGGGTTTGAATTAACATTTGACCCGCAAATGCCCATTCCTCGGCCAGTTCCGCTTCCTTGACCCTCTGGGCCTGATCCGTCTCTGTTTGGCATATCTATAATTATTTATTTAACATATCGACAATTTCTTTAATTGTCTTTTCTTCTTGAATAACTATCATCTGAATATTTACTTGATTCATCAGTGATTTTATCTTAAACCCAAACTCACCTGCAACAGCTTTCTCAACCTTATAGGATGCGATAAACTTTACTGCCGCTGGACCTGCACCTTCGTTTACGTCCTTATTTGGATTCTTTACAAATTCTGTTTCTTTTGTTTCAGTATCGTGTATTGCAAAATAAGAACAACGTCCAAAACGTGGATCTAACAAACTATCCATAGAATTACTTCTACTTGTTATTGCTACTTTCATATTATTTATTTTTTAATTGGTTTATATATTATTACTATTATTATTACCTCTATGCCTAAACTTCCTTCTACAAAATTCCTCCTCTGGCTTATCTTTTTCTTTCACCTCTCCCATCATCAGCTCATCAATATATTCTTCAAGGTTTTGGCTCTTACATAATGGACATACCAAATCATGTTCTTCCATTTTGTCGAACGTGCATAGGCAATCATTACAAGAGAACCATCCCTTAGTATATTCTACCTTTCCTCCTTCAATAATTATCTGCCTTCCTTCAACAAATGCTGTCGCAATCTTTTGCCTGGCTGACATATATATACGTGTTAGGGTTGGACGAGAGACTTGCATTATTTGAGCTGCGTCACATTGTATGCGATGTTCATAGTCATTTAACTTAAGAGCTTCGTATTCTTCTAATAATAGAAAAACTGCATTCTTTTGCCCACCTCTAACATTATTACCATAGGGTCTAAAGCCAGAAATGCTTGGAACACTTGTCAATTTTCTTGTCTTTTGCGGTCTTGCCATTACAATATTATATCTAATTTATTTTGCAAAGTTACGAACTTATGTTCATAACACCAAGAATATTCGCATAAAATTTACATAAAAATGAAATTTATGAGCTTAAAGTGAATGCACATCGACGATTGCAAGACATATATTAAGAAAGTCAAGTAATAAATTATTAGAATCAAGAAGGAATTTTACGAATCAAAGAAATAAAATTACAAGGTGCCACCTTAGTGAAAGTAACCTGCCACCTTACTCGAGTAACCTGCCACCTTACTATGAGTAACCTGCCACCTTACTTATTTAAAACAAAGACTTAGAAAATTAATACTTGATTTTAGAAAAATAAAACTAAGTATTAGAAAAGAAAAATCCCTATCCATAATTAAATGAATAGGGATAATGTGTTTGAAATTAAATTTCAATTATCGTTTAAACGAATTTCAAATCTTTAAGTGCTGCTTGAATTACTTCAAATGTTGCTTCCATGTCGTTATCAAGACCAACAGAATAACGAACAAGCCCTTCGCTCATTCCCATTTCTGATTGGTATTCCTTTGGAACCTCTGAAGATGTTGATTTTCCTGAGCAGGAGAATAGAGTACGGAAGTATCCAAGAGATACTGCAAGGTATCCAACTCCTCTATCTTGCATTGCTTCCATAAATGCATTAGCTTTTTCAGCTGTTCCAAGGTCAATTGAAATCATACCTCCAAAACCATATCCTTTATTCATTTGGTCAACCATTAATTGGTGGTCTTGGTGGTAATCAAGTCCTGGATAGTTAGCCTTGATGCCAATATCATTAAATCTCTTTGCAAGATATAAAGCATTTTCACCATGTTTTTGCATACGAATATGCAAAGTGTATAGATTTTTAAGGATAGAAGTTGAACGGAAACTATCTAAGACTGGTCCTAAAAGCATAGCCGTTCCATCATTAACGTCAATTAAAGCGTTAATAAAGTCTTGGTCACCACAAATTGCACCAGCAACACAGTCATTCTTTCCGTTAATAAATTTTGTCATTGAATAAACAACGATATGAGCTCCTAAAACATAAGGAGAGAAAACCATTGGAGTGAAAGTATTGTCAACAATAAGTTTTGCTCCAGCTCCATCAGCTATTTTTCTTAGTTCTCCTACATTAGAAATTCTAAGTAGTGGGTTAGACATTGTTTCAGTGTAGATAACTGTAGTGTTAGGTCTAACTGCATCTTTAACTTGTTTTAGATTGGTTGTGTCAACGAATGTTACTTCAATACCAAATCTTTTTACATAGTTATTTAGGAAAGCAAATGTTCCACCATAAACAGTCATTGAAGCAACTATATGATCTCCCATCTTAGCACATTGTAGTAATGCACAAGTGATTGCTCCCATTCCAGAACCTGTTACCCATGATGCCTCTGTTCCTTCCATTGCTGCAAGAGCATTACAAAGAGATAGGTTTGATGGATTCCAATGTCTTGAATACAGATAGTATCCTTGAACATCACCAGTGAAAGTATCGGTCATTGTTTGACCTTTAGGAAAGCAAAAAGTTGCTGAATCATTAACGTTTGGGTTGATACCTCTTTCTGGAGAGATTTCTGCAACAGAGTTAATTGCCATTGCTGGATCGAATTTTTTCTTCATCATAATATTATAATTTTATTTTTAATTAACAGTTCATTGCACCACAAACACTAATAACTTGACCACTTACATAGCTTGAAAGGTCACTTCCTAAGAACACACAAACCTTTGCAACTTCCTCTGGAGAACCTCCACGGCGAAGAGGTATTTTCTTTTCCCAAGCAAGGCGAACATCCTCTGGCAATTGACCTGTCATATCAGTGATGATGAAACCAGGAGCAACTGCATTGCAACGAATATTACGTGAACCAAGTTCTTGAGCTATACTTTTTGTGAAACCAATAATGCCAGCCTTTGTAGCAGCATAGTTTGATTGTCCAGCATTACCACTAACTCCAACAACAGAACTCATATTTACAATTGAGCCACTACGTTGTTTTAGCATAATCTTTTGACAAGCATGTGTTAGGTTGAAAACACTCTTAAGGTTAACATCCATAATTAAATCCCAATCCTTTTCAGTCATTCTCATTAATAGGTTGTCTCGAGTAATACCAGCGTTATTAACTAATATATCTATTCTTCCAAATTCAGCAGCAACAGCTTCAACTAATTTAGCACTATCTTCAAAAGATGCAGCATTAGAAGCAAAACCGACAGCCTTAACACCTAAAGCAATTAGTTCTTTTTCGCATAACTCCATATTCTCATCTCTCTTAATATCTGTAAAAGCCACATTACAACCCTCTTGAGCATAACGAACAGCAATTGCTTTGCCTATTCCACGAGACGCACCAGTAATAAGAGCAACCTTTCCTTGAAGTAATTTCATATTTAAATCTTTTTAAAGTTATAAGTTGCAAAAATACTAAATTAATCTATCTCAAACCAAAATTTGATAATAAAAATAGATAATCTATAATTTAATACTGAAAGCTTGAAAACACTATTGGACAATTAATTTTCTATTAATATTGATATTTTCATTAGACATTCTAAGATTATAAATTCCTTTTGCAAGAGCACTTACGTCAATAGTTAGTGATTTTTGTCCTTTCTTATAAGAATATTGGTTTTGTTTTCTTCCGTTTATATCATAAAGAATAATATCTACATCTTTTGTTAAGCCTTCTATTTCCAAAACAGCCTTTTCATTGGTTGGATTAGGGAATAAACTAATAGAAAGGTCAGGCTTAATAAAGCTATTCAAACCTAAGAAAACTTGACAAGCCTCTTGAGAAAACTCACTTTCACAATTTCCTGTTATTGATTTTACTTTATAGCAATAGTTTGTTCCCTCAACAACATTAACATCTTTGTAAAATGTATCAATTAAATTTACAATTAAAATATCATTACGATAAATAATATATCTCTCACTATTGCCTGTCCATCTTAATTCAAAATAATTAGCAATATTATCTAAAACTAAATTCGTTGGAATAGGTGTTTCAATAACATTTAACGTCAATACAACAATGCTATCTCCTCCCACTATTGTATTAAGGTTTCGGATATAAGTGCCAGCGCTATCAGCATTGAACCCATTTAAAGTGTAAGCATCTCCTTGGCAAATTGAAGCATTGATATTCGTTGTTATTGTTGGAGTGGTATAAATGCTTAAATCATCAAAGTAAATATTGTATCCATATTGTGATTCTGCTTTTAATATGACAAACTTCTCTCCTATTTCTGAAGAAGGAATATTTACTATATAATTATGCCAACCATCAGAATAAGCTACTGGTGCATCTAATTTATTGTTTGAAACAAATCCTACTTCTATTGCATTATGTTCTGATTGAATGGAATTAACTAGAACTCTTACACCTTCATTACTTGATGAAAACTGTCCATTAGTCCTATAAATCCAAAGACTTAATTTGCTATTAGGAAGAATGTTGATTTTTGGAGAAATATATCCTGCATAATTATCTGCTTGAATAAAATAAGAACGATACATAAGCATTTTTGTTCCCTCGTGTGGAGCGCAAGTTGGATATTCACCTGAATTGACAAAAACCACATTATCATTTGAATTTCTGAAATTTACCCAGCAAGTTAAATTACCCTCAAATCCTTCATAGAAAGGCAAACTAATAACAGAATCACTACATAGAGTTAAGAAAGTATCTATACTACTAAAAGATAATTCATTATTAATTTCAATATATGCTCTGCATTCATATTTAGTAAAAGGAAGTAAATTGGTAATTGTATATTGAAATAGTGAAGAGGTATCAATATAATTATTAAATGCTGTTGTCCCTAATTGTCTACATTGGAAACCTTTTGCTGTGAAATTTGAAACTGTTGAAATAGCATTAAGAGTTGCTGTGGTTGATGTAAGATTGGAATGACTTACAAATACACATTTTTCTGTTGCAAATGTATCAATTAGGCTATAAAACATCTCATTATTAGAAACACAATATGCTTTGTATTCATATTCTGTGCCAGGTAATAAATTACTTATATTATGTTGAAAGATTGATGATGTGTCAATATGAGAGTTGAAAAAGCTATCCCCTACTTTTCTCCATTTAAACCCTTTCTCGGTGATGTTTGTATCAGCACAATTAGCATTAAGAGTAACAGAAGTTAATGTAATGTTTGTGTCGGATGCGTAAATACAGAAAGAAGATGGTATGAAATTACTAAAGTTCCAATCTTGATTAGATTGATATATCTCAACAGAACCACAAGGCACATAAACCGGAATATTTCTGGGAACTAAGAAAAAAGCATCTAAACCTCCATAAGTAATAACTGGAGGCACATTGTTTTTACATGTAATTGCAGTTAGTCCTGTACAACTTGAAAATGTATTATTTAAAATTGAAGTAACATTATAAGGTAGATTTATTGAAGAAAGATTGAAACATCTCATAAATGCTCCAGCACCCAATGAATCCAATGTATTGGGTAATATTATTGTATCTAAATTACTACAATTTGAAAATGCAAATTCTCTAATAGAGGTAACGGAATCACCCAAAACAATTTTTGTAATATTACTACAATGTGCAAACATCGATCTATGAATAACAGTAAGAGAATTTGGCAGAATGATTGAGGTTAATGCAGAACATCCCCCAAAAGCAGAATTCCCCATATAAGAAACTGAATTAGGAATATTGATAGATGTTAATCCACTACAGTTATAAAAAGCAAAAGCACCAATAGATATAAGAGAATTCGGTAGATTTATAGAACTTAGAAAATAACAACTCATAAAAGCATTGGCAACAATAGTTGTAACGGAATCGCCCATATTAACAGTCTCAATCTTTGTATATGAAAAAGCATCACTTGGAATTACTTTTACTCTATTTCCAACATTAACAGTCTTTAACGACAAACAACCATTAAAAGGAGAAGTCATATTCGAACAGTTGATAGCATTAAAATTTAATACTGACAGACTTGTACAACCCGTAAAAGCATTACTTTGAATTATAGTAACATATAAAGGAATTGTAATTGAGTCTAAACTGCTACAATTTAAAAAAGCATTATTACCAATTGTTTTTATTGAATCCCCTATAATTACTGATGTTAAGCTATCACATGAATGAAAGGCAGAATCTCCAATCGATGTAACATTATACAAAACAGTATAATACATTACAGTAGAAGGGATTTGCAAGTCACCCATATACTTATGTGGAGAAGCAGGAGCAAAATCATCACCTTTGTATGTCACCTCAAGAGTATAAGGAAACGTAGTAGATGTTATATTATAATAAATAGTATCTCCATCACTGTTTACTGCTGAAATGTCTTAAGCCTCTAATTCAAAACTAAGGCTTAATAAGACTAATGATAAAATTAAAAATAAGCTTTTCTTCATGGGTTATGTTGTTATTAATATATTAGTCTGCAAATGTAATAATATATCTAATAGGAAACATTATTTTACCTGATAAAAAGTTAATTATTATTATAATTATGTATATCTTTGTTTTTATTTCCTGAGTTAATTTTTTCAATTTAGGCATAAAACTTTTTA
Organism: Bacteroidales bacterium; assembly: GCA_041673165.1. Taxonomy (GTDB): domain Bacteria; phylum Bacteroidota; class Bacteroidia; order Bacteroidales; family P3; genus UBA10566. The sequence continues at coordinate 18,682 of JBAYYI010000023.1, read as the reverse complement.
AATTATAGTTAGATTGTTCAATTTTTGTATCTTTGCAAATTGGATAATTCGTTTATTTATTAACTAATTAAGAAACAATGAGTTTTAAAATCATCGTTTTAGCGAAGCAAGTTCCTGACACAAGAAATGTTGGGAAAGATGCTATGAAAGAAGATGGCACTGTAAATCGAGCTGCTTTACCTGCTATTTTCAATCCAGAAGACTTGAATGCTTTAGAAATGGCATTACATATTAAGGATAATATTAAAGATGCAACAATCACAATTATTACAATGGGACCTTCACGTGCTGCTGAAATAGTTCGTGAGTCTATGTATCGTGGTGCAGATAATGGCGTTGTGGTTTCTGACCGTAAGGTTGCAGGATCCGACACCTTAGCTACTTCTTACACTATTGCACAAGCAGTAAAGAAATTAGGCAAATTTGACTTAGTTATTGCTGGTCGTCAAGCAATTGATGGCGACACTGCCCAAGTTGGTCCTCAAACTGCTGAAAAGCTTGAATGTCCTCAAATAACCTATGCCGAAGAGGTAGTTATGGTTAGTGAGAAGAAAATTCAAATCAAACGCCGTCTTGAAAATGGTGTTGAAATTGTTGAGAGCAAATACCCTTGTTTAATTACTGTTCATGGCTCTGCAAAAGAATGTCGTGCTCGTAATGCTAAGTTCCTAATGAAATTTAAGAAAGCTAAGAGCAATTCAGAACTTCAAGAACTTGGACAAGATTACTCAGCTATTTGGAACGAAAAACCATATCTAAAGATTGACGAATGGTCTGCTGCAGATATTATGGCAGAGGATGGTCGTCTTGGACTAACTGGTTCTCCAACTAAGGTTAAGAAGATAGAAAACGTAGTATTAACACAGAAAGAAAGTAAGGTTCTTACTCCTAAAGATGAAGATATAAACGACTTGATGAAAGAGCTTATCACTTCTCATATCTTAGGTTAATTCTTTTATAAACAAGAAAAGGAAAATAAAATATGAATAATGTATTTGTATATTGTGAGGTTACGGAGGAAAGATTAATTGCCGATGTAAGCTTGGAGCTTGTTTCTAAAGGTAGAAAACTTGCTGATGAATTGGGTGTTAAATTGGAAGCTATTGTTTGTGGTGACGGAATCAAAGATATTGAAGCTATTCTTTATCCTTATGGTGTTGACATTATCAACTATGCACAAGATAGCCGCCTATTCCCATACCAAACCCTTCCACATTTTTCAATAGTTACTAAGCTATTCCAAGAAAAGAAACCAGAGATAGCACTTTTTGGAGCAACATCCGTAGGACGTGACTTAGCTCCCAGAATTGCATCTTTTCTTCGTACAGGTCTAACAGCAGACTGTACAACATTGGAAATTGGTAACCATACCGAAAACAAAACAGGTAAAGAATATAAAAACCTTCTATACCAAATACGTCCAGCTTTTGGAGGAAACATCATAGCAACCATTATCAACCCTGACTGCAGACCTCAAATGGCAACAGTTCGTGAAGGAGTAATGAAGAAAGAAACTATTAGTGCAACATATAAAGGAGTAATTAACTTCCTTAAAGTTGAAGACTATACTAAGAATGATGATTTCTGCTTAAAGATAATTGAACGTCATATAGAGGAACAAAAAATTAATATAAAAGGAGCTCAAATCATCGTTTGTGGTGGTTACGGAATGGGTTCAAAAGAAAACTTCAAACTTGTTCACGAATTAGCAGATGTTATTCAAGGAGAAGTTGGAGGAACACGTGCTGCATCTGATGCTGGAATGACTGAACATGACAGACAAATTGGTCAAACAGGAGTTACGGTTCGCCCTAAGCTTTACATTGCTTGTGGAGTTTCAGGAGCTGTTCAACACAGAGTAGGCATGCAAGACTCATCTAAGATAATTTCAATCAATACCGACCCTAACGCTCCTATCAATAAGATTGCGGACTACACAATTATTGGAGATGTTTTGGAAGTATTGCCAAAGATGATAAAGTATTATAAATCTAATACTAAGTAATTATTAGTAACCCTTTCAAGTTCGGTTATTAAAGTAATAAAGACAATTAAAGATTAATTATATGGCTAATTTTTTTAATGATAATGAAAGCTTAACGTTCCATCTTCATCACGAAACGATGAAAGAGATTGTAAAATTAAAGGAACGTAATTATGCTGATTATGGAAAATATGATTATGCTCCTTCTGATTTTGAAGATGCACTCGATAGCTACGAAAAGACTTTAGAGATAGTTGGAGAAATATCAGGCGATATCCTTTTTGAAAATGCAGAAAGTGTTGACCACGATGGACCAACAATTGTTGATAATGCAGTAGTTTACGCAAAAGGAACTCAGCAAAACCATGAAGCTCTTCGTGATGCTGGTCTTTACGGAATGAGCCTTCCTCGTGAATTTGGTGGCTTAAACTTCTCTTATGTTCCTTATGTTATGGCAGCTGAAATAGTATCTCGTGGAGACTGTGGATTTGCAAACATTTGGGGACTTCAAGACTGTGCTGAAACCATCTACGAATATGCATCAAAAGAACTTAAAGACGAATTCCTACCTAAGATAAACCAAGGTTTTACCTGCTCAATGGACCTTACTGAGCCAGATGCTGGTTCTGACCTACAAGCAGTTCAACTTAAGGCAACTTGGGATGAAAAGGGAGATTGTTGGAGACTTAATGGAGTTAAACGTTTCATTACTAATGGTGATGCAGACATTAAACTTGTCCTTGCTCGTTCTGAAGAAGGTACAACAGATGGTCGTGGTCTATCTTATTTTGTTTATGACAGAAAACATAGAGCAATAACCATTCGTCGTATTGAAAACAAGATGGGTATTAAAGGCTCACCAACAGGAGAATTAGTATTCAATAATGCACCAGCACAACTTGTTGGAGATAGAAAAATGGGACTTATCAAATACGTTATGTCCTTAATGAATGGTGCACGTTTGGGAGTTGGAGCTCAGTCAGTGGGTTTATCGGAAGCAGCTTATAGAGAGGCTTTCAAATATGCTCAAGAAAGAGAACAATTCGGAAAACCAGTACTTAACTTCCCTGGAGTTTATGAAATGCTTGCAAACATGAGAGCAAAGACAGACGCAAGTCGTACCCTGCTTTATGAAACTGCACGTTGCATTGATTACTACAAATCATACGAAGCAATTGGAAAAGAACGCAAGCTTGAACCAGAAGAAAGGCAAGCACTTAAGTCTTTTCAACGTGTTGCTGACATCCTAACTCCTATGCTTAAATTATTCACCTCAGAATATGCTAACCAAATAACCTACGACGCAATCCAAGTTCATGGTGGCTCAGGCTTCATGAAAGATTACGCAGTAGAAAGAATGTATCGTGATGCTCGTATCCTAACAATCTACGAAGGAACATCACAACTTCAAGTTGTTGCAGCAATTCGTGGAGTAATCAACGGAGGATATATCAACCTTATCAAGGAATACGAAGCAAAACAAGCTAGTCCTGAATTCTCAACAATGAAGAAGGTATTGGTTTCAATGCGTAAACGTTTTGAAGAGGCACAAGAAAGAGCTAATTCATTTGGATCAAACTCTGAGTTCTACGACTTCAATGCACGCCGTTTGGTTGAGATGTGTGGTTACCTAATAATGGGACACCTCCTAGTTATTGATGCAAACAGATGCAACTCATTCACAAACTCAGCAGAGCTAATGATTAGAATGGGACAATCGAAGGTTGAAGAAGCAGCTACATTCATAATGAACTTTGAAGAAGCTTCTCTTGCAAAATACAAAATAGTAAGTGATTGTAAGAACTGCGAAGTATAAAGCTTTGTAATTCCTCACAAACACAATAAAATTAATATGAGAAAAGGCTGTAAGATTAATTTCTAATCAGCCTTTTTTCTTTTCTAATACATTCTTTTTTTAAGCCCTAAAAACAGAACAAAGAAAGAAGAAAATGAATCAAAGAAAGGATTTGCTGAATCAAAGAACTAATTCCGTGAATCAAAGAAAGAATTTTTTAAAACAGCGATTCATTAGGGCAAGAAAATAAAACATAAATTCATAATAAAAATAGATGATTTCAGTAGAACAAATTACCGTCGAGTTTAGTGGCAGAAGATTATTAGATGGCATAACATTTCTTGTAAATTCAAAAGATAAGATAGGTTTAGTGGGAAGAAACGGCTCAGGAAAGTCCACCCTCTTAAAGCTAATTGCAAAAGCAGACAAGCCAACCTCAGGAAAAATTTCAGCCCAAGATGATGTTACTGTTGGCTACCTGCCTCAGCACATGATTCACAACGAGGGAACAACGGTAATGGAAGAAACCGAAAAAGCATTTGAAAAAATCAATAAACTACAAGATGTTATTGATAACCTAACAAAACAAATGTCGGAAAGGACAGACTACGAATCTGACGAATATAGCGACATAATAAACAAACTAAGCCACTGTTACGAGCAGATGCAGATAATAGATAGTGGTAATTTCCTATCTGAAATAGAAAAAACACTTATAGGACTTGGCTTTCTTCGCTCAGACTTCACAAGACAGTGCTCCGAATTTAGTGGAGGATGGAGAATGAGGATAGAGCTTGCTAAAATACTACTTCAAAACCCAGACGTAATCCTACTTGATGAGCCAACAAACCACCTTGACATTGAATCAATACAGTGGTTAGAGAACTTCCTAAAACACTCCTCAAGTGCAATCCTATTAGTTTCCCACGATAAAGTATTTATTGACTCTATCACCAATAGGACAATAGAAATATCCTTAGGAAACATCTACGACTACAGAGTAAACTATTCAAAATACTTAGAGCTTCGTAAAGAAAGACACGACCAACAAATACGTGCTTTCGAGAATCAACAAAAAGTAATAGAAGAAAACAAAACCTTTATCAACCGTTTCCGAGCAACAGCCTCAAAAGCAACCTTAGTGCAATCAAGAGTTAAGCTCTTGGAGAAAATGGAGATAGTAAAGATAGACGTAGAAGACACATCCAGCCTTAGACTTAAGTTCTCCCCTGCCCCACGCTCCTCAGCCCTCAACCTAACAATAGAAAACCTAACAAAAACATACGGCGACCTACTCGTGCTTGACAGAGTTGGAATGGTAGTAAACAGAGGAGAGAAAATAGCATTTGTAGGTAAGAACGGAGAAGGAAAGTCAACCCTAATAAAATGTATATTAAACGAAATAGAATATAAAGGCAAATTAGAGATAGGCACAAACGTAGAAATAGGCTACTTTGCCCAAAACCAACCCTCACTCTTAGACGAGAACCTAACAGTCTTTGAAACAGTTGACAACGTAGCAAAGGGCGATATTCGTCTTAGACTAAGAGAAATCCTTGGCTCCTTTATGTTTGGAGGCGATGCAATAAACAAAAGAGTTAAAGTGCTATCAGGAGGAGAAAGAAGCCGCCTTGCAATGGTCAGACTACTTATCGAACCCGTTAACCTACTAATTCTCGATGAGCCAACAAATCACCTTGACATACCATCAAAAGAAGTCCTAAAAGAAGCAATCAAAGCCTTTGACGGCACAGCCATAATTGTTTCCCACGACCGTGAATTCCTTGACGGCTTAGTTGACAAAGTCTATGAGTTCGGCAACAAAAACGTCCGTGAACACATAGGCGGCATATACGAGTTCTTAGAGAAAAAGAAATTAGAGAACTTAAATGAAGTAGGAGTATAAAACAATACCTATTACAACATAAACATTATTATAAAAATAGAGACGCCCAAGAAGGGCGTTTTTTTTGTTTAATCGTTATAGTTCAAAATAATCTCCTATCTTTGAAGCATGAAAAACCTATTGGAAAAGTATAAATGTTTTATTAATTTTATATGACTAAGTCAATGGAAAGCAAAAACACATCATCTGAAATATTGTTTTATTCTAGAGAAGATGGTAAATCAAAAATTGAAGTAAAGCTTGAAAATGAAACCGTTTGGCTTACACAACAGCAAATGGCAGAGCTATTTCAAATAACAAAGCAGAACGTTAGTTTACATATAAAGAATATATATAAAGAAGATGAGCTTTCTGAAAAAGCAACTGTCAAGGATTACTTGACAGTTCAAACCGAAGGTAAAAGAGAAGTTCAAAGAAGCATTACATATTATAATCTTGATGTAATTATTTCAGTGGGTTACCGTGTCAAATCTCTTATAGGTACTCACTTTAGGATATGGGCAACACAACAATTGAAAGAGTATATTATAAAAGGCTTTATTCTTGATGACCAAAGGTTGAAGCAAGGCAGAGAAGCGTTTTCTAAAGATTATTTTAGAGAATTATTGGATAGAGTTCGCTCCATTCGTGCAAGTGAAAGACGTATATGGCAACAAATAACTGATATATTTGCAGAGTGCAGCATAGATTATAATAAAAACTCAGCAACGACAAAGGATTTCTATGCAATGATACAAAACAAGTTTCACTACGCTATTATAGGACAAACAGCAGCTGAAATTATTTACACTAAAGCAAATAAGAAATCTGATAATATGGGTTTAACAACATGGAAAAACTCACCCGATGGACGTATATTAAAATCAGATGTTACTATTGCTAAAAACTATTTACCTGAGAAAGAAATCCGACGTTTAGAACGTGCCGTTACAGGTTATTTTGACTATATTGAAGATTTGACCGAACGAGAAAACACCTTTACTATGGAAGAGTTTGCATTAAGTGTGAATGAGTTTTTAGCGTTTCGTAAATATGAAATCCTAAAAGACAAAGGGAAAATATCAAAACAACAAGCAGATAAAAAAGCAGAAGCAGAATATGACGAGTTTAACAAAACACAAAAAATCATTTCAGACTTCGATAAAGAGATAAAGAAATTAGATAATAAGTAAGTAAAAACCCAAAACATCTTAGTCAATATCTTTTCTAAGTTTTGCGTGGGGAAGTAAAAAGAAGATTTAGCTTTGTTTTATATATAGATTAATACTAACTATTATGAAGGAAACATTACAAATTACAGCTTCTATTTTAAGTATAATTGGAGTTATTATAGCTTTCCTAAGATGGGTTTTAAATCCATATCTAAGAAAAAGAGAAGACCTAAAACGTCTAAATGCAGTAATCACTGAAAGATATAACCTTTGGGAAGAACAACACTGCTTCGCTCATAAGGAAAACCTTATTTCACCTGATAATTTTATAAACATCAATAAATATCGTAATAAGTTTGAAAACAAAAGCGAAGAAGTAAAAGCATATCTTTTTAGAAATGCAATACAACACGGACGCACAGGCAATTGGGGGTTTTGGCTTGATATGGTTAAAGATAACAAATACATAATAAACCCTCTTTTCTTAGCATTAGATAAAGAATTACAAATAAGAACAGCATGGCGTTCAGCATATATACTTGAAAAGATATTCTCACAAAGCATCCATAAAATAAATCAATACATAGCGGAAAGCAAAATAGATGCAGTAAAATGCAAGCAAACGCTAGATAGTATAAAAAATAGGTCAGTTAAAGAAGAAATAATTAAACTATCCAAACAAGGAACAAAAGATGAACGAGATAAACTAAAATATGTAATCAACGAGATAAACATATACACAAAGGAAATCAATACCTTTACCCAAGAACAAACAATAATAAACTAATAGAGACGCCCTTCTTGGACGTCTCTATTTATTTATAGGAGTATTTGATTTCTTGTTTTCCTTTCTTTATTTGCGAATAATCAACTTTTGTGTAGTAATTTTCCCAGAATCTTTAGAGTTGAAAATTACATGATACAAACCATTCTCTAAACCATTAGCATTAATAGAGCTTTCAAATCCTGAAACCTTTTGCTCATGAACTTTTTGACCAGCGTTATTGTAGATTGAGACTATTCCACTGTTTTGGTCTAAAGATTTGAAGTTGAAAGTTCCGCTACTTGGATTAGGAAACAAGGTTATCTTGGATTGCTGTCCATCAAGCTCTCTAATCCCAATTTCTGAAAGGGTTGTAAACTCAACTCTGGCAGCAGGTCCCCAAACACCATCAGCATTTTGACCAATACCGATAGCATAATATGCGGTTTCAGGTATAAGCTCAATCCAAGTCCAGTTATCTGTTTCGTATAGAGGCTGTCCATCAGTTTTAAAATATTCATTTACCTGATCAGCACCTATTTCATTATAATAAGAAACGGTAATAAGTCCGTTGTGAAAAACAGCAGTTTGATCGTTTGGTGTGGCAATAAGTCTTACAGATTGAGCCGTAATTTCTGAAACCTGAAGATCAATTTCAGATAAACCGCTTCCTCCACCAGAAAGTGTAGTAACAATAAGCGTTTGCAATGGAAAAACATCTCCTGATTCATCCATTGGACTTGCGTAAATAGTATATTCGGTTGCAGCATCCTGACCACTCCATAATTGCGTATAGGGTGTGTCTTTAAGGACGCCCCAACGATGAACCAAACTATCAATAGGTACGCCAAACATTGCGGAGAACATGGTCATCTGGTCTGCAGTACCGATTAAAATATAATAGGAAGCACAAGCAGCATTAGGAGCAAAATTAACTTCTACAGTTGTATTAGTAACATCAACTAACGTAATGTCAACCATAGGAAGAGTTTTCTGATTCTGAGCAAACATTGTCAGACCAAAGAATAATGTAAAAAGTAAAATAGTGATTTTTTTCATATTGTTTTTTATTAGTTTTAGTTCTGCAAAGATAAACAGAATAATTCAAATAAAAGACAGGTTCTAAAAATTCAATCTTCATACTTTATTAAGACAAAAATTAGAATCCTATTAAACTTCTGCTGAGAATACTTTGCAACTTTACAACTATTTTATTCTATAAACAATTAAAAATATAATTATTTTCTTTATATGAAACTAGCTATCAAATCTATCAGTCTTTATGGAAGCTTAACCTTTCAACTTGTCTTGGTCGTTATTTCCTTTCATAGTCTATCAATTAATCACAAGCCATCGACTTGCCACTTGCTTCAGCAAGAATCACATTTCAAGACTTTTTTTATATAATTTCACAATCCAATTCAATTTCTTTATCTATCTTTGAAGCAGTTTATATTTTGAACAAATACAAATAAATATGAAGACCATTAACCCTATTGTGGCATTAGTTTATGATTTTGATGGGACGCTTTCACCTGGTAATATGCAGGAGTTTGGGTTTATTAGGGCTTTGGGGCAGGATGCTAAGGAGTTTTGGACTAAGAATACTAAGATGTCGGTGGATAATGATGCTAGTCCTATTCTTTGTTATATGAATTTGATGGTTAGGGAGGCTAGGGAGAAGGGGATTTCTTTGAAAAGGGAGTCGTTTCAGGCATTTGGCAAGGATATTGAGATGTTTGAGGGAGTGAAAGAGTGGTTTAGTTTGGTTAATAGGTATGGTAAGGAGAGGGGATTAGAGATTAAGCATTATATTAATTCTTCAGGGATGAAGGAGATGATTGAGGGGACGGAGATTGCTAAGGAGTTTGAGGCTATTTATGCTTGTGCCTTCCTTTATGATAGTGAGGGGATTGCTTTTTGGCCTGGGGTTGCGGTGGATTATACTACTAAGACTCAGTTTCTTTTTAAGATTAATAAGGGGATAAAGAGTGTTAGTGATAATATTGCAATTAATGAGTACGTTTCTGAAGAGGATAGACCTGTGCCGTTTAAGAAGATGATTTATTTTGGGGATGGGGAAACGGATATTCCTTCTATGAAATTGGTTAAGGATCATGGTGGACATTCGATTGCAGTATATACACCAGAGGATAGGGAGAAGAAACTAATTGCAGAAAAACTAATCTTAGAGAACAGGGTTAATTTTGTTTGTCCTGCCAACTACTCACACGATAAAGAGATTTTCAAGGTTGTTACTACCATTATTGACAAGATAAAGTCTGATTTTGATTTTGAGAACTTAGAGAAAACTCATAAAGCAAATGCTGGGAAATAAAACGTAGTAAGTTGTTCTAAATAATACTTTCTTTCTATATAAAATAATAAATTAAAATATGAAGTGGATCTTATCAATAGTGATTTTGGTTTTTATGGTGTCTTGTAATATGAATTTGGGAGGTAAAAGTCCAGAGGAGATAAATAAAGAAAATGTAAAAGAAAAGACCTTCCTTAATTTGTTTGAAACAGAGGTTAAAGATTATATTAAGAATTCAGTGCACGGTAAAAAGTTAGATTATAAGGATGATTTTTATACTGTCTGCATTTATAATAAGAATAGGGAAATGCACTTTACTATTATGTCTTACTGGCAAATACCTCAACCATTTCAAGATAGTTTAAGGTTTTCCTATATTCAATATAATGTTTTGGGCAGAAATGTTCTTATTATATATCATAGGAGAAATAATTATGTGAAAAACATCTTTAATAGTCCAAAATACAGCTTAGACTGGTCAAAGGATAGCACTTATAAACATGATGGTTCATATTATCCAAAAACATATAGATTTGATAGAAAAGACACATTGCTTGAAAGAATCGATACTTTATTTATAGATGTTTTCGGCAAGGATTTCATTGAATATGAGAAAAATCAAAAAGAAAAGGCTGTTAAATAATTATAAAAGAAAAAGCGAAGCCATTACTGACTTCGCTATTTATATATTGTTCTACTTGTTTAGTAGTAATAGTTGTTTTATTTATTTGGCGTAGTTTACGGCTCGTGTTTCTCTGATTACAGTTACTTTAATCATGCCTGGGAATACCATTTCTGATTGTATTTGTTTTGATAGGTCAACTGAGATTTGGTTTGATTCTGCATCTGTTATCTTTTCTGCTGCAACAATAACACGTAGTTCTCTACCTGCTTGAATTGCGTATGTTTTAACAACTCCAGGATAAGACATTGCTATTTCCTCAAGTTTGTTTAATCGGTTGATATATGCCTCTACTACTTCTCTTCTTGCGCCTGGACGAGCTCCTGAGATTGCATCACATACTTGTACGATTGGTGCATAAAGACTTTCCATCTCTACTTCATCGTGGTGAGCTCCAATTGCATTACAGATTTCTGGTTTCTCTTTGCAACGTTCTGCAAGCTTCATTCCATGAACTGCGTGTGGAAGTTCTGGTTCGTTGTCTGGCACCTTACCAATATCGTGAAGAAGTCCTGCTCTCTTTGCTATCTTTGGGTTAAGTCCAAGCTCTGATGCCATGGTTGCACATAGGTTAGCTACTTCTCTTGAGTGTTGTAGTAGGTTTTGTCCATAGGATGAACGGTATTTCATTTTCCCAATCATTCTTACCAAGTCGTGGTGAAGGTTGATTATTCCTAAGTCAATACATGTTCTTTTTCCTATTTCTATGATTTCTTGCTCGATTTGTTTCTTTGTTTTTGAAACAACTTCTTCAATTCTTGCAGGGTGTATTCTTCCGTCTGTTACTAATTTATGAAGTGCAAGGCGTGCTATTTCTCTTCTGATTGGGTCAAAACATGAAAGGATGATGGCGTCTGGTGAGTCGTCAATGATTACTTCTACTCCTGTTAAGCTTTCCAATGCTCTAATGTTTCTTCCCTCTCTTCCAATGATTCTTCCTTTTACTTCTTCGTTTTCAAGGTTGAAGACTGATACTGTGTTTTCAATTGCATTTTCGGTTGCAGTTCTTTGTATTGATTCAACAACAATTTTCTTTGCTTGTTGGTTAGCTGTTAGTTTAGCTTCTTCAATAATCTCCATAACCCTGCTTGAAGCGTCTGATCTTGCTTCGCCTGTTATTGCTTCTATTAGTTCTTTCTTTGCATCATCTGCTGATAGTCCTGCAACTTGTTCTAATTTCTCAACACTCTTTTGGAATGTTTTCTCAACCTCTGCTTGTTTTGTTGCAAGGATTTCTAATTGCTTGTTTAAGTTTTCTCTTGCTGCTGTAAATTCAGTGTATTTCTTTTGAAACTCGTCAACCTTAAGCTTTACCTCTTGTTCTCTTTGCTTAAGTTTGTTTTCTGTTTGCATTACACGATTGTTACGTTCTTGAACTTGTTTCTCGTGTTCTGTTTTAAGTTGTAGAAATTTCTCTTTGGCTTGAAGGATTCTTTCCTTTTTAACCAGCTCTGCTTTCTCTTCAGCTTCCACTAAAGTTTTTGCAGACTTCTTTGTTAATGTGTCGCGAAGTCTTGTTGTTGCTATATAGATTCCTAATCCTGTGAAAATTATCGCAACTATTACGCTTACAATTATTGTTATGGTCATAATGTTATATAAGTATTAATTAGTTTTTTCTTATCCTTTTTAGGGTAGCTAATAAATATGTGTGTTTCGGATAAAACTTAGTGGCTGTTGAAAATAAAAAAACCCGCATCCTTCCAAAAAGGAGTTAAGAAAACTCCGTTAAACAAGATTTGAGTGCCATACGTATCAAACTTCCAATGTCTTCTTAACGAAGAACCCCTAAGGGTTAAGGCCTGTTTTCCTCGGTCATGAGCGTTCTCCTTTCAATTTTAAATGTTGAGTTTCCAAACTGTTTTCTGAACTGATGCGGGAATATATTAATATATTACTATATTTATTCTTCCGTACTGAGTATGCTATCTATCTCTTCTAATTTTGCTACTAATTGTTTGTCACTAAAAATGTTATCTTCTTTTATCTTCATATAAGATGTTACATATTGTAGTAGCACCATTGCCAATAGGTCTTGTTTATCTTTATAGGCATACATCTTGGCGTAATCTTTGATATTTAATTTAACTGCTTCAACGGCTTTCCTAAACATCTCTTCCTCTTCTCTCTCTATCCTAACCTTGTAAATTCTTCCTGCTATCTCTACACTTATCAATATATCCTCAGTCATTTGCTATTGCATTTAGAATTTACTTATTGTTGCTCAGTTGTTGTTATCATCCCTACACACCTATCTATTTTACGCACCAAGTTATTTATTTTCAGCTTAACCTCTGTTATATCTGAATTACTTTTTATTGCTTCTCCTAATTTTAATGTTTTAATTTGTTCTTTTAAATTATTAATTAACTCTGATTGTTCCAATACAATCTTATCTATTTCTTGTTTTTCTGTTTGTAAACTACTTAGTGTTTGTTCCAATCTATGCTTATCATCTGTGAGCTTTCTAACTTTGTAGTCTATTCCTGAAATAAGCTTATGTAAATCTTCCATTCAATATATTTAGTTTACTTACAGTGCAAATATAATACAATTTTTGAGTAATTGTTTATTTCCTTGCAATTATTTTACCAGACAAAGATACAACCTTCTTTTAATCAATCTTTAAGGTATGCCCCATTCTTTCGGCTTTTGTCTTCAAATACTTTTCATTATATTTGTTGTGACCTACATCCAAAGGAAGTGTTTCAAGTATTTCTATGCCAAAAGCTTCAAGCCCTGTTCTCTTAACTGGATTGTTGGTTAGAAGACGTATTTTGGTAGCTTCTTGGTCTCTTATGATTTGAGCTCCAATTCCGTAATTTCTTTCGTCTGCCTGAAAGCCAAGTGCAAGGTTTGCATCAACAGTGTCCATGCCTTGTTCTTGAAGGTGGTATGCCTTAATTTTATTTACTAGTCCAATTCCTCTTCCCTCTTGGCTCATATAGATAACCATTCCTTTTCCTATCTCATCAATCATTTTCATTGCTTGGTGAAGTTGGTCGCCACAATCACACCTGCAAGATCCAAAAATATCTCCTGTCATACAAGAAGAATGCACTCTAACAACAATTGGCTCATCCTTTTCCCAAGTTCCTTTCTTTAGAACCATATGTGTTGCTTGGTTGTTTAGTTGTGTGTATGCAATTAGTTTGAAATCACCCCAAGCTGTTGGCAAATGAACCTCTTGTTCTCTTCTAATAAGAGTTTCGTTATTTATTCTATATGCTATAAGGTCTTTGATTGAGATTATCTTTATTCCAAACTTCTTAGACATTTCCATTAGTTGAGGCAAACGTGCCATGGTTCCATCTTCGTTAAGTATTTCTACTAAAACAGAAACTGGCTCCAATCCTGCCAAACGTGCTAAGTCAACACAAGCCTCAGTATGTCCTGCTCTTTGAAGAACCCCTGCTGACTTTGCCCTTAGAGGGAAGATATGACCTGGACGTCCTAAATCTTCTGGTCTGGTGTTCTTATCTGCAAGAGCTTTAATTGTTTTAGCTCTATCACTTGTGGAGATTCCTGTTGTGCAACCATCTCCAAGTTTATCAACCGAGATAGTAAAAGGAGTTTCATGAGAAGAGGTGTTTTGAGAAACCATCATATCGAGATTTAACTCATTACATCTTTCCTCTGTTAAGGGAGCACACATCAAACCTCTTCCGTGAGTTATCATGAAATTAACTATATCTGGTGTTATTTTCTCAGCAGGAAATATGAAATCTCCTTCATTCTCCCTGTCCTCATCATCAACGCAAATAAGTAATTTACCTTGTTTGAAGTCTTCAATTGCTTCTGCTATATTGTTTAATTTAGTTTCCATTTTTTTAATATTTTAGTCCGCAAAGATACAATAATTCGTCCTATTTTTGCTCTTTATTAATGATATTTATGTAAATTTGCATTTCAAACAATAAACCAAAGTGCATATTATGATTTATTTTCAAACAATAACACAAGGAATCTTATTTGGACTTACCCTTGCTTTGATGGCAGGTCCTGCATTCTTCTCCCTTTTGCAAACAAGCATTAGCGAAGGATTTAAAAAAGGGTCTCATCTTGCTATTGGCATATCTATTAGCGATATTTGTATGGCATTTATTGCATGGTATGGTTTATCATCAATATTTGAATCATCTCAAGCACAGAAAGCATTAGCTGTATCTGGAGGTTTCTTTTTGTTGATATTTGGAATTTACACAGCAATGAAACGCCATGCAACAATTATTGATCCAAAAGGTCTTCAAATCAAAACAAAATTCCAATTCAAATCAATAGCAAAAGGATTTGTTTTCAACATTGCTAATCCAAGCATTTGGATATTTTGGTTAATACCTGTTGGAGTTGCAAGTAGCTATCCAAAGGCAAACCTACAAATCCTATTCCTACTTTCAATCCTTATAACAGTTTTCTGTATGGACTTGCTTAAATGTGCTATTGCAAACGAATTAAAGAGATTTATGACAGATAGAGTTATTACATATATCAATAGAGTTGTTGGAGGCGTTCTAATAGTCTTCGGTATATATCTAATCCTAACACTCTTTATTGATATGACAAGCTTTATGCCTCAGATGCCTCAAATAAATAATTAATTAGATTAAAGAACTCGATTAAAAAAAGAAAAACTATGAAAAATATAAAGAAAAACATCTGGATTATACTAATTGTGATAATAGCTTTTTCTGGCCTTTCTCTCCTAAGCTCATCATGTAGTTCAAGTGAAAGCACTTTCTATGGGGAACCTGTTGGCATCAGTCCATATAGGAGTAAGAGGTCAAAAGTTATTAGAAGCAACATAAAGGTTAGGGACGCTCGTCCAAAGACAGACAAAAAGAAGAGATACTAAACTAATAACTTATATTGTTTGTTGTTTGCAATAATCTTCGAAAAAAGCATTCCCATACTCATAACCAATATCAAATAACTCGTCTGCTTTGTCAAAATCAGTTATTGTATAGTTTTCAAGGTTAGGTGCTATTATATAATCGCATTTCATAGCCCATTTTTCGGTATTGCTAACAATTGAAAGAGCCATTGCCCTTGAGAAAATATTCATAAGCCCCTTTACTTCTGATTGATTGGGGACAGAAACAACATCAACTCCAATTATTATATCACATTTCTCCAAGACTAAAGGCTCAACAGGTAGGTTCTGCATAACCCCTCCATCAATGTATTGATGCCCTTCAACCATTTTAGGCTCAAAGATAATAGGGATTGAGGCAGAGGCAATAATATATTCTTTCAAAAGCTTACCCTTGCCAACAAATTTATATGTAGCCTTATTGAAGTCAGTTACACAACAATAGAATTTCTTATTTAGTTTTGCAAAATCATTATGAGGTATATTATTTTCTAAGACTTGAGATAATTTATCGTGAGTAAAGAAGCCCTTCCCAAAGCTTGGATTAAACCTCACAATGCTAAGAATTCTATTCATATTCTCCTTGTCAACAAGATCTAAGATTTCAATAGGAGAAAAGCCCTCACAGTATAATGCACCAATAATAGAACCCATTGAAGTGCCAGAAACAATATCAACATCGAAGTGATATTCTTTCATTGCTTGGAGGAAACCAATATGAGCATAACCCAAGGCTCCTCCCCCACTTAATGCCAAACCAATTTTAGGTGACTTTTTCTCTGCCATAATAAAATCTATTGAATTTTTATCAAGTCCTATCATAAGAACCATTTCTACCAAGCTCTTAAGTTGATTTTAAAAAGAGACTTTTCATTTAATAAAGTTTAATAATGCAAATATACACGTTTATTTTTTATGACCAACAAATAAGGAGATTGAAATTATTCCTATATTTGCATAATGAAAAAGCCAAGTCAAGAAGAAAAAGAATTTATAAAAGAAAACATAGAAGCAAACACTACAAAGCTTTTGCTACAACCTGAAAAGGAAAATATTGATATTAAACTCTGCGTTAGACAGATTGAAGGATACAAAAAAGCAGAAGAAAAGTTCCCTTTCCTATTAGAAAATGATGATATAATTTTCCCTAAGAAGATAAACCTCGAACAAACCTCATCACAGCAAACTGCAAAATACAAAGCCTCTCTTTTCCCAGAAGATTTAACACTAAGAGACCTAACCTCAGGATTTGGAATTGACGATATCTTCTTTGCAAAGAAACTTAAAAAGGTTTACTACCATGAATTAGATATTGAACTTGCAGAGACAGCTCTTTCTAATTTTGAAACTCTTGGACTAAGCAATATTGAAGTAATTAAGGGTAATAGCTTAAATAATATTGGTGAGTTTGAAGAAACTGATATCATCTACCTTGATCCTTCCAGAAGAAATGAAAACCAAAAGAAAGTCTTCCTCCTTGAAGATTGCCAGCCCTATGTTGTTGATCTTATCCCAAAGCTATTTAAGAAAGCAAAAACTATAGCACTTAAACTCTCTCCAATGTTAGAGATAAAGAGTTTAATGAATGAGCTAACAGGTATAAAGGAAATACATATTATATCTGTAAAGAATGAGTGTAAAGAATTGTTCGTTGTATTAGAGAAAGACTTCAGAGGAGAAATAAAATATTATTGTATTGATTTCGATTCAAATGATAAGCTTATAGATTTCTCATTCACACATACAACTGCCACTCCAAACATTGCAAGCAAAAACGATATAAAAAGAGATGTATTCTTATATGAACCTAACGCATCGGTTATGAAGGCAGCAGGTTATCATGTTGTTTCAGATTATTACCCAGCAAAGAAAATAGCTTCTCGTTCACACCTCTTTATTTCAGAACAAATGATTGAAGACTTCCCTGGCAGAACTTTTAGAATAACGACAATGTTCCCTTATAATCACAAGAACATCAAAACCCTTTCAGAACGCTACCCTAAAGCAAATATAACAATTAGAAACTTCCCACAAATGGTTGCAGATATTAGGAAACGTACAGAGATTAAAGACGGTGGAGATGATTACCTTTTCTTTACAACTAATGCAGAAGGTGAAAAAATAATATTAGCATGCGAAAAATTATAGTCACGCTCCTAACCATAATAATAAGCCTAAGCATATACTCTAATCTCTACTCCAATCCCATATTAAGACCTGATAATAATATTTCAAAAGTAGAACTCGATACGATATATCAGCAAATAGACACCCTAACTATTACCCTCTTGGTTTATCGCCCAATAAATGCTAATGCAGAGTTCACAACAATACGCCCTGACTCAAATGACACAAGAATAAAACTATCCGTTGCAGCTGCTTTCACAGGCAAGGACCTAAAAAGTATAATGGGTAAACATATTGAAAAAGGAATAGCTAAGTGGGGATATAAGTCAATAGCTAATGGATATGTTTCAATAATTGATAATAAAGTTTCAATAAGACCAATCGACCTTTCCCTCAAAGCAATGCAGACCAAAGCAATACGTAAGCAAGGCTACATATTCCAACAAATGCTACTTGTCCACGACTCTCTTGTAATGGATTGTAAGATATTTGGAGAAAGGAAAACCTACCGAAGAGCATTAGTAATCATTGACAACAAGCCCTGCATAATAGAATCTCAGCAGAGGATGAAGATAAATGATTTCTCAGCCTCACTAATCAAAATGGGCATTAAGACTGCAATTTGCTTAGATATGGGAACATGGAGCCATGGCTGGGTGCGTACAGAAACAGAGAACTATATCCCAATAGGCAAACTCACACAAAGCACCAAAGACCAAACAAACTGGCTTATATTTACAGATTAGCAAGCACACCCATAACATCCCCCTACTCATCGTACTCTTATTCTCAATCATTTCTGATAACTCCTCAAATCCCACAGTACTGTCTAACTGCATCTTAGGAACATATCTTTCTTGAAAAACTGAGTTAATAACAATTATCCTTTTCTTCTTAAAGTATTTAATTGCCATGGTATTATATTTTAAAGCAGTTAAAATAAATTTCAAAGGCTTAGTATACCCCGAAAATAGGCTATTTCTGACCTAAACTAAGAAGTATAAATCCAAAACAAGGAAGTATAAATAGAAAACTAAGCAGTTAGAATAAAAAAGAATCACTGAAACAATTTACTGAATCAAAGAAA
>JBAYYI010000022.1:0-31626 GCA_041673165.1 Bacteroidales bacterium | reverse complement strand
TGTACTTTTGCCCATATGATTTATCTTTTTTTTGTGGAAGAAACAAAGTAAATCAAAATAGGCTGAACTTGCAAAAGTTTAGCCTATATTTTTATATTATTGAAAAAGTTTTATCGGACAACAATGATAAGAAATAAAAAAGGTCGCTAAGTAATTATAGCGACCTTTTTAGTAGTATTGTTATTTAAAGTTTTTCTTTATTACAATACTTGTACTGTTTCAACAATTGATTTTCCTGTTTCAACAGCTTTTAAGTTTTCAGGTATCATTTTATGATGACGTTCAGGAAGAGATTTCATTAAACCTTTTTCGATGAACTCTTCAGTTACAACTGGTTTAACTTGTAGGAAAGCTCCAAGAACAATCATATTAAATACTTTTGCCATTCCAAGCTCTGATGCTTTTTCAGTTGCAGCAACCTTGTAGATATTTATATCTTTACGAGTTGGAGGGTTAAATACTCCATTAGGGTCATATAATAATACTCCACCAGGTTTAACTGAATTCTGAAATTTATCAAGAGATTGTTGGTTAAGTATTATTGCTGTATCAAATTGGCTAATGATTGGAGAACTGATTCTTTCATCAGATATGATAACTGATACGTTTGCAGTTCCTCCACGCATTTCAGGACCGTAAGATGGCATCCAACTTACTTCTTTATCTTGCATAGCGCCTGAGTAAGCAAGAATTTTACCCATTGATAAGACACCTTGTCCACCAAATCCGGCTATGATGATTTCTTCTGTCATTGCTTTTACGTTTAAGATTATTTTTTAACTTTTTCTCCGTCAACTTTGATGTCTCCGATTGGATATTTAGCAAACATGTTTTCTACCATCCATTCGTTAGCTTCAACTGGGGTCATTTTCCAACCAGAATTACAATTAGAAACAACTTCAACTAAAGAGGTTCCTTTTTTGTTCTTTTGATTTTCAAATGCTTGACGAATTGCTTTCTTTGTTCTTCTAACAGCTGCTGCAGTGTGAACAGATTGACGAGTGATGTAATATGTTCCTGGCAATTCTGCAAGTAGTTCTGTTATTTGTAAAGGATGGCCATTTAATTCAACTGAACGTCCATAAGGAGAGGTTGCTGTCTTCATCCCAATTAATGTGGTTGGAGCCATTTGTCCTCCTGTCATTCCGTAGATACCGTTGTTAATAAAAATGATAACAATGTTTTCTCCACGGTTACAAGCGTGAATTGTTTCTGCAGTTCCAATAGCTGCTAAGTCACCATCTCCTTGGTAGGTAAATGTGTGACGATCTGGGAACATACGTTGAATTGCTGTTGCAATTGCAGGAGCCCTACCGTGAGCTGCTCCTAATGAGTCAACGTGAAAATAATTATAAGCTAAAACAGAGCATCCAACAGGAGCAACGCAAATAGCTTTATCTTGAATACCCATTTCTTCAATAACTTCTGCGACAAGACGGTGTGTTGTTCCGTGTCCACAGCCTGCACAATAATGCATTACAACATCTGTAAGCACCTTAGTTTTTTGGTAAACCAAGTTTTCTGGTTTAATTATATCTGGATTAAACATATCTCTTATCCTTTAATGATTTTTTCTTCTAATGCTTCTAGAACTTCGTGTGGAGTATGGATGATTCCGCCATAACGACCAAAGTGTTCAACTGGACAACGGAATTCTGCTGCCAATCTAACATCTTCAACCATTTGACCAGCACTCATTTCAACTGCCAACATTCCTTTTACTTTTTTAGAGAATTCTGCAACTTGCTTCTTAGGGAATGGGAATAATGTGATAAGACGTAGAAGACCTACTTTAATTCCTTTTTCACGTCCTAGTTGAATCGCTTTTTGTGCAATACGTGCACTTGATCCATAAGCAACAAATATATATTCAGCATCCTCACAGTTAATGGTTTCGAAAAGTACTTCCTTTTCTTCCATTTCTCTGTATTTTGCTTGGAGTTTATGGTTATGTAGTTCTTGTTTAGCTGAATCAAGATCTAATGATGTGATAATATTATGTTCCCTATCGGCTGGTTTTCCACAACTTGCCCATGGTGCATTTTTTCTTAGTTCTTCTTCAGTCCAACGAGGAATATGTGGTCCAACATATAGTTTTTCCATAACTTGTCCAATTGCACCGTCAGAAAGTATCATAACTGGGTTACGGTATTTGTATGCAATTTCCCATCCTAAGAATACGAAATCATACATTTCTTGAACTGATGCAGGTGCTAATACATACATTTGGTAGTCACCGTGTCCACCACCCTTAACTGCTTGGAAGTAGTCTGCTTGAGATGGTTGAATTGTTCCTAAACCAGGACCTCCACGAACAACGTTTACTACTAATGCAGGAAGTTCTGCTCCAGCAAGATAAGTTAAACCTTCTTGCATAAGACTTATTCCAGGAGAAGAAGAAGAGGTCATTACTTTTTTACCAGCTCCAGCTCCACCATATACCATGTTAATTGATGATGTTTCACTTTCTGCTTGTAAAACAACCATTCCTGTAGTTTCCCATGGTTTTTCAATCATAAGATGTTCCATAACTTCAGATTGCGGAGTGATAGGATATCCAAAATACCCATCGCAACCTGAGCGTATTGCTGCTTCAGCAATAGCTTCGTTACCCTTCATTAATTTTAGCTCTTTTGCCATTTCTATTATAGTTTAATAGTTTATAACTTTACTTTGTAAACAGTGATTACTCCATCAGGACATACCAAAGCACAGCTAGTGCAACCTATGCAATTATCAATTATTGCTTCAGAATAATGATACCCTTTACCATTTACGTTTTTTGACAGAGCTAGAACGTGGTTTGGACATGCTGTAATGCATACTCCACAACCTTTGCAACGCTCTTTATCAATTACAACTGCTCCTTTTATTGCCATTGTTTTATTTTTTATTGGTTAATATTTACTTATATTAATTTGAGACTTCAAAATTATAACTTATTTTTCATTGTAGCAAATAAATAGAGTTAATAAATTATTAAAGCAATAATACAGCTGAAATTGCGTTATTATTATTGTTAAATAATTTTTAGTATTAATTAATATTCAAAACTCTATGTCAAAATTTACTTTACCTGTGTTTCCATTTGCTCAAGATGCATTGGAACCTCATATTTCAAAAACCACAATTGAATTTCATTATGGTAAACACCATCAGGCTTATGTAGATAACTTAAATAAGTTAATAGTTGGAACAGAGTTTGAAAACTCTAACTTAGAAGAGATTATTTTAAAATCAAGTGGTGGAATTTTTAATAATGCAGCACAAGTTTGGAATCATACATTCTATTGGAACTGTTTGACTCCTAAATCAACTCTAAAACCTGAAGGAAAATTACTTGCCGCAATTGAAAAAGAATTTTCAAGCTTTGAAGAGTTTCAAGCAAAATTCACTACTGCTGCTGCAACATTATTTGGTTCAGGCTGGGCTTGGTTAGTTAAAAATGCAGATGGAAAATTAGAAATTATTCAAACTTCCAATGCAGAAAATCCAATGAAGCAAGGAAAAACTCCTCTATTAGTATGTGACGTTTGGGAGCATGCTTATTATATTGATAAGCAAAATCGCCGTCCAGCTTACGTAGAAGCATTTTGGCAAATTGTTGATTGGAAAAAAGTAGAAGAAAGATTCTAAATTTCAAGTAATATTAAACCATAAAGTATTCTGATTATTATATATATAAGTATAGAAATAGTAATCAGAATATTTTTATTTATAACCCATAGATATGAAGAAAAGATTTACTCTTATATTTATCAGCTTAATGCTCGTTATAGTATTTAGTGTTAAAGCTCAGACCAATAGTGTCGAAAAGATAACGCAGCAAGTTAATGGGAGATTTATTTTACCTAAATTGCCTTATGAAATGAATTCTCTTGAACCTCATATTTCGCAAAAGACTCTAGAATTTCATTATGGTAAGCATCATAAATCTTATGTTGATAACCTTAATAAGTTAATAGTAGGAACGGAATTTGAAAACTCTAACTTAGAAGAGATTGTTATTAAGTCGAGTGGTGGAATTTACAATAATGCAGCACAAGTTTGGAATCACACATTCTATTGGAATTCTCTAACTCCAAAGTCAACTCTTAAACCAGAGGGCAAACTTTTTGAAGCAATTGAAAAAGAGTTTGGAAGTTTTGAAGAGTTTAAAGCACAATTTACAAAATCTTCTCTAACTCTATTTGGTTCAGGCTGGGCTTGGTTAGTTAAAAATGCAGATGGGAAATTAGAAATCGTTCAAACTTCCAATGCAGAAAACCCTATTAAGCAAGGGAAGACACCCCTTTTAGTATGTGATGTTTGGGAGCATGCTTACTATATTGATAAACAAAATAGCCGTCCATCATACTTAGAGTCATTTTGGCAAATTGTTGATTGGAAAAAAGTAGAAGAAAGGTTCTAATAAAACTTTTCTAATAATGTTTTCGGGAAGAGATAGCTGATTTTAATGTTTAGCTATCTCTTTTTTTATAATTATTAAGTCTAAAAATCAATTGTTTCTTTGCCCTTTCATTTATTCTAACTAATTTTGTCAGCTTGAAAATAATAATAATTTAAAATAATAAATCATGAATGTATTAGTATTAAACTGCGGAAGTTCTTCTATTAAATATCAATTAGTTGATATGGCTAATGATGCTGCGGTCTTAGCAAAAGGTTTGGTTGAAAGAATTGGATTGGAAATGGGTGAATTTACTCACAAACCAACAGGAAAAGATAAACATTACGTAAAAACTCCAATCCCTACTCATAAAGTTGGAATTGATTTAGTTCTTGCAGCTTTGGTTGATGAAAAAGTTGGAGTAATTAAATCTCTAAAAGAAATTAATGCTTGTGGTCATAGAGTAGCTCATGGTGGAGAAATTTTCAAATCCTCTGTTGTTGTTGGAATAAATGAAAAGGCAAAAATTAAAGAACTTTGTGCTCTTGCTCCTCTTCATAATCCTGCAAACCTTGAAGGCATTGAAGCTATGGAAGCACTACTTCCTGGAGTTCCTCAAGTTGCTGTTTTCGACACATCTTTTCATCAAACTATGCCACAAGAGGCTTATATGTATGCTATTGACTATAAATATTATACCGAAGACAAAATACGTCGTTATGGTTTTCATGGAACAAGTCATAAGTTTGTTGCTGAAAAAGCAGCTAAATTGGCAAATATAGACATAAAGAATTCAAAAATCATTAGTTGCCATTTAGGAAATGGAGCTTCAATTTGTGCTGTAATGAATGGAGAGTCTGTTGACACATCTATGGGATTTACACCTGTTGAAGGATTGGTTATGGGAACAAGAGCTGGAGACTTAGATATTGGAGCATTTCTTTTTATCTGCGAGAAAGAAGGTCTAAATATGACTGCAGCTAATAACATGATAAATAAGAAATCAGGACTTCTTGGTCTAAGTGGACATGCTGATATGAGAGAGGTTTGTGAAGGAAAAGATAATGGAGTAGAAAGAGATACAATAGCATTCAATCTTTTCTGTAATAGAGTTAGGAAATACATTGGAGCTTATGCTGCAACAATGGGAGGATTAGATTTAGTTCTTTTCACAGGAGGAATAGGTGAAAATGCTGATGATGTTAGAGAAAAAATATGCGAAGGATTGGAATTCTTAGGAGTTGAATTTAATAAAGAAGCTAATACTGGAGTAAGAGGAGTTGATCAAATGCTAACAAAACCTTCTTCAAAAGTGAAAGTTATGATGATTACAACTGATGAAGAATACGTTATTGCAACTGACACTTATAACTTAACAAAATAGTAAATGAAACATATTGCTAAATTCATATTGTGGATTTCTGGTTGGAAAGTAGTTGGAAAGACAGAGCCACAAATGAAAAAATGTATCTTTATTCAAGCCCCGCATACCTCTATGTCGGACTTCTTATGGGGACGTTTAGGATTATGGCAATTGGGAGCAAATGTTAAATTCTTAATTAAGAAAGAGATGTTTTTCTTTCCTTTTGGAGGATTATTGAAAGCATTAGGTGGAATCCCTATTGATAGAGGTAGAGGGAATAACGTTGTAGATCAAATAGTTGAAATGTTTAATACAAGAGATGATTTTTCACTTGTAATAACACCTGAGGGAACTCGGAAATATACAGAACGTTGGAAAAAAGGCTTCTACCATATTGCAACAAGAGCAAATGTTCCTATTTATCTTGCCTATCTTGACTATGAAAAGAAAGAAGGAGGTCCAGGAAGGATATTTCATCTTACAGGTGATTATGAAAAAGACTTTGCTGAGATACAAGAATTCTATAAAGATAAGGTTGCAAAATATCCAGAGAACTTTAATTTAAGTAAACAATACCAAAATAAATAATAAAGATGTTAAGGACAAACACTTGCGGAGAGTTAAATATAAGTAATTGTAATCAGAGTGTTATATTAAGTGGTTGGGTTCAGCGTTCAAGAGACTTGGGAGGGATGACCTTTATTGATTTAAGGGATCGTTATGGCATCACTCAGTTAGTTTTCAACATGGAGACTAATGCTGAACTATGTGAGAGAGCGAGAAAGCTCGGTAGAGAATTTGTTATACAAGTAAAAGGGACTGTTGCAGAAAGAAGTAATAAGAATTTAAAAATTCCGACAGGAGAGATTGAAATCATAGTGAATGAAATCAATATCCTGAATGCTTCCAAGACACCTCCTTTCACAATTGAGGACAATACTGATGGTGGTGATGAGTTGAGAATGAAATATCGTTATCTTGACCTTAGGCGCAACCAAGTAAAACAAAATATGGTGCTTCGTCATAAATTATCCATTCTTATTAGAAATTACTTGAATGATTTAAGTTTTGTGGAAATTGAAACTCCATACCTTATTAAATCAACTCCAGAAGGAGCAAGGGACTTTGTTGTTCCTTCAAGAATGAATCCTAATGAGTTTTATGCCTTGCCTCAATCTCCACAAACATATAAGCAATTGTTAATGATTTCTGGGTTTGATAGATATTTTCAAATAGTAAGGTGTTTTAGAGATGAAGACCTAAGAGCAGATCGTCAACCAGAATTTACTCAAATTGACTGCGAGATGTCCTTTGTTGAACAAGAAGATATTTTGAATTTATTTGAGGGTTTAATGACTTTTCTTTTAAAAGAAGCAAAGGGCGTTGAAATAACTGAATTTCCAAGGATAACCTGGGCAGATGCTATGAAGTATTATGGTTCTGATAAACCTGATATTCGTTTTGGGATGAAGTTTGTAGAATTGAACGACTTAGCTCAAAATAAAGGCTTTTCAGTTTTTGATGATGCAGAATTAGTTGTTGGTATTTGTGCAGAAGGATGTGCACAGTACACTCGTAAACAGATAGATGAGCTTGTTGACTTTGTAAAAAGACCTCAAGTTGGAGCAAATGGCTTAGTCTATATTAAGTATAATGATGATGGAACATTGAAATCATCTGTAGACAAGTTCTTTACGCCAGAACAACTCCTTGAAATTGCTAAGAAATTCGGAGCAAAAGAAGGGGATTTAATGCTAATAATGGCTGGAAAAGAAGAAAAAACGCAAAATTCCTTAGGTATTTTACGTTTAGAGATAGGTAACAGGCTAGGTTTGAGAGATTCAAGTAAGTATTCTCCTCTTTGGGTTGTTGACTTCCCTCTTCTTGAATGGGATGAAGAGACTAACCGTTTCTATGCTAAGCACCATCCATTTACAGCTCCAAAACCAGAAGATTATAACATGCTATTTACTAACCCAAAAGACGTAAGAGCTAATGCTTATGACCTTGTTATCAATGGTGTGGAGATTGGAGGAGGTTCAATTCGTATTTACGATAAGGATATGCAGAATGATATGTTTAAAGTGCTGGGAATTAGTGATGAAACTGTCAATTCACAGTTTGGATACTTGCTTAATGCTTTTGAATATGGTGCACCACCTCATGGAGGAATTGCATTTGGTTTTGATAGACTTTGTTCAATATTCGGAGGAGTTGAATCAATAAGAGATTTCATTGCTTTCCCGAAGAATAATAACGGAAGAGACACAATGTCTGACGCTCCATCTTTAATTGCACAAGATCAATTAGATGAGTTATGTCTTTCTCTTATTTCAAAACAGTAGATTGATAATTATCTAGAATATTTATGCCACTATATTAATAAAATGTAGTGGCATATTTTTTTTATACTATCTTTGCTTTAAATTAATTCGATATGGAAGCAAGAGAAATTATTAAGGAATTAGGCTTATCTCCTCACCCAGAGGGCGGGTATTTTAAGAGGGTGTTTACTTCTGATAAAGAGACTCTTGAAGGTAAAGGTCAAATAAGTTCAATCTATTATTTATTAGAGGGAGAGGATTTCTCTGCTTTTCATCGCCTATCTTCAGTTGAGCTTTGGTTTTTTCATATAGGAGAACCAATAAATATTTATACAATTAATAAAGAAGGAAAGCTTGAAACCCATTCTCTTTCATCTAATTTGCATGATAATTTTCAATTAGTATTAGAAGCAAATATTTGGTTTGCAGCTGATATACCATCAAAGAAAGGTTTTTCCTTAGTAAGTTGTGCTGTTGCTCCTGAATTTTCTTTTAAAGATTTTCAATTAGGAAATAAGGAAGAATTGCTAAAAGAATACCCATATCATCAGCCTATTATAGATAGACTTACAAGGTAAAATTAATCATTATTTGCAATGAAATAGAAAATAAATTAGATAAAATGTAAAGTATATTTGTCAGTTTGGATAATATACTATACTTTTGTAGCGTTAAACAAATAAAAATTTACCGTTATGAAAAAATCTTATTTATTCCCAACGTATTTTAAGAAAATTGGTTTTATAATTACGTTGCCTCTTATATTGTATATGTTAATAGTAACAATCTTTGATTTAGCCAGGGACTTTACTGTTTATATGCCTGCAATTTATGCAGAAATGGATCTCTCTTCTTTTTTTGGCAATAATCCAAAAGAAAATGCTTTTTTTACAATTGCCAAGACATCATTTGCTAGTACTCTACTACCAGTTCTTATAGTAATTGGTCTAAGTTTTATTGCTTTTTCTAAGCATAAGAATGAAGATGAGTATATTTCTAAGATAAGAGAGCAGTCTTTGGTTTGGTCAATGATTGTTGGGTATTCAATTTTTATTCTCTTGACGTTATTCCTTTATGGCACTATTTATATTGCTGTTGTAATGTATGATATCTATCTTTTTCTAATATTATTTGTGTTTAAGTTTAATTTTGAGCTTTATCGCCTTAAAAAATCTTTGAAAAATGAAGAATAATATTAGAGTTGAGAGAGCGGTGTTGAAAATGTCGCAACAAGATTTGGCTGATAGGATAGGAGTATCTCGTCAAACTATAAATGCCATAGAATTAGAGAAGTATGTCCCTTCTGCATTAGTTGTAATGAAAATTTCTTATGTATTTGGCAAATCCGTTGATGAGGTTTTTCAACTTGAGGATAAAGATTGGAAATAGAGATATCTCTTGAAAGATAAGCTTTTAATTATTGATTATCCCACTTGTACGTTTTGATTAAATGAATCACTGATCTAATTTTTTATTCCTTTGATTCACGAAATTCTTTCTTTGATTCAGTAAATCCTTTCAGTGATTCATTCTCGTAGATCAGTGATTCATTTCCCCATATCTTCAATTGATTAAATTTAGTAAACAAAAAAAAGTCTGCACACAACTTATCAAGGTTATATGCAGACTTTTAGAAGAATATTATTCTAAAGTATTAGCTCTTTTTATTTGGCACATCTAAGCCGTATCCTTTTTTCTTGTCAATTCTTTTTAGAATTATTGCAAGGAAAAATGCTGCAACTCCAAAGCCTGCGAATATTAGTTCTGGGACTGTATAGTTATATCTTGCACCCACAACTTCTGCTTGTATTTGTTCTGCAACTCCAGGGTTTGAAACTGATAATGCATATCCAATTAACATAGGAACTAATAATAGACCAATGTTTTG
Organism: Bacteroidales bacterium; assembly: GCA_041673165.1. Taxonomy (GTDB): domain Bacteria; phylum Bacteroidota; class Bacteroidia; order Bacteroidales; family P3; genus UBA10566. The sequence continues at coordinate 21,661 of JBAYYI010000022.1, read as the reverse complement.
TATATAGAATATCAATCCATAAGCTGAGCCCAAGTATCTGTCTTCAACAATTTTAGGTAGTGAAGGCCACATTGAAGCTGGAACAAGAGAAAATGCAACTCCTAAAATTACAATAGTTGCTATTGCCACAACTGGTGTGAATGCTGCCTCAGGAACTAATGCAAAAATTAGATGTGAAACTGTTAATAGTATTGCTCCATACATCATCATGGTTGCTCCTTTTCCTTTAAAATCTAAGAATGCACCAATAAATGGAGTAAGAACCATTGCTCCGATAGGGAAGAATGATACATATCTTGCTGCAATAACCGCGTCAATGCTTAGTTTTGAAGCTAGCATATCTGTTGCGAACTTTTGGAATGGGAATATTGCTGAATAAAACAAAACACATAGTCCTGCAATTGCTAAGAATCCTGGGTTTGTGATAATCTTTTTAAGGTCAGAAATTTTAAATTCATCCTCAGGATCCATATTTCCACCTTCTCCTGTTTGTTTGTCAAGAGCCTTATCCATAAATGTATAGATAAAGAATGTTATAAATCCTATTAAAAGGAATAGAACGCCAAAGAATACAGAGGTTGCAACTCCACCTTCTTTAGCAAATATAGGAGAAAGTTGGAATACTGCAAAAACACCTAAACGAGCAAGTGCCATTTCAAGTCCCATTGCAAGAGCAAGTTCTTTTCCCTTAAACCATTTTACAATAGTCTTAGAAACAGTGATACCAGCCATTTCAACACCAACTCCAAAGATTGAAAATCCAAAGAAAGCTAGTTTTGCAGAAGCAGGAACACCTTCAATAAAAGAATTTAAGAAACCTTGAATTTCTGTTCCAACAAAGTAAGAGCTTACTGCATACCATTTAATAGTAGCACCTACAAGCATAAGAATTCCAGATAATCTCAATGTAAATCTTATACCCATTTTATCAAGGATAATACCTGATAAAATTAGAAATCCTGCAAATACATTTAGGAAGAACTCTGATCCTCCGAGCATACCAAATGTTTCGTTAGACCAAAAATAAGGATCTTGTTCTAATAAAGTCTTTAATGGGGCAACGACATCAACAAAGAAGTATGCAAAAAACATTGTTGATGAAATCAATAGAAGGGCAATCCAACGCATAGTTTTGGAATCTCTCATTGATGTGCGTAATTTTTCTGTCATTTTTTCAATTTTTAATGATTTTTCAATGTGCAAAGCTATAATATTTTGTTGATATGAGTTTTATTTCGTCTGTTTTTTTTTAATAATTGGCTTTAAACTTTTGATTGAATGAAAAATAATTGTTTTCAATAATCATTAGCAAGTAAATTTTTTGTTGATATTAGGGAGTTATAAAATAAAATTCTATCTTTGCACATTCTAAAAAATGTGTATTTTTAAAACAAATCATTATAATATATGCAAAACAAAGGTGCTATTAAAATTATTGTAATTATCTTCTCTTTGGTATGTTTGTATCAATTATCATTCACTTACTTTTCAAAAAAGGTAGAAAGTGATGCTAAGGAATATGCTGTAAGTAGCTATGCTAAAAGTCAAGCAAAAACATTAGCCAAAGGAAATGTATTAAGAGAGCAAGAAATTTTTGACTCTATTTCTCATGAAAGAGAATTGAATTACTTAGACTCAATTTCTGAAAAGACTGTTTATAACTTTCTTTGGATGCGTCCTTTCACATTTAAAGAGTGTAAGGCAAGAGAGATTGGAATGGGTCTTGACTTAAAGGGAGGGATGAACGTTAAGATGGAAGTTTCTACAGTCGATGTAGTGAAAAATCTTGCAACAAACCCTAATGACCCTGCTTTTTTGAAATTAGTTGATAAAGCAACAGAGCTTCAAAAAGTAAATGGAAAGAATTTTTACACTTCTTTCGAAGAGGTCGTTAATGAAACAGAAAAAACAAGTAAAGTAAATTTATCTGCTTTTTTCAGAGTTAAATTAAAAGAAAGTGGGATTACAACAAATTCTACAAATTCTGATGTTCTTTCTGCAATAAAGAAAGAATGTACAGATGCTTTCGATAGAACATTCCAAGTTCTAACTAAACGTATTGATAAGTTTGGCGTTTCAGAGATGACTATTCAAAAATTAGACGCTTCAGAAAGAATACTTATTGAATTGCCAGGTGTTTCAGACCCTCAACGTGTTAGCAGGTTGTTGGAAGGAACAGCTCAATTGGAGTTTTGGTTAGCAGGTGATGCTGGTAAAGTTTACCAATCACTAGGTGCTGCTGATGAATTCTTATCAAACTTAGGAGAAGAGGTTGATGAAACCCTAGTAGGGGACAGTCTTATTAATAATGTAGAAAAGCCAATTGCTAAAAAAGATACATTATTAAATAACAAGAGACCTTTATTGGATTTATTCACAAGGTTAAATAGAGGAGATTTAGCTCCTACTGTAGTTGGAACAGCAACAGCAAATGCACAAAAAGAAATAAATCGTCAACTTGAGAGAGCTGCAAAGGTTCTTCCTTCTGATGTTAAGTTCCTTTGGAGTGCTCAACCTATTTCAAAAACTAATGAATACGAATTATACGTAATACAGTATAATAGTAAAGCAAAAAAAGCTCTTTTAGATGGTGACGTAATTGATGATGCTCGTCAAGATTTTGATCAACAAGGTCGTCCTGTGGTTTCAATGTCTATGAAAGCAGAAGCTGCAAGGAAATGGGGTAAGATAACAGGATCTAATATCGGAAACAGTATTGCTATTGTTCTTGATGATGTTGTTTATTCTGCACCAAGAGTAAATGGTGAAATTAGTGGAGGTCGTTCAGAGATATCTGGAAGTTTCTCAATTGAAGAGGCAAAGGACTTAGCGAATATTTTAAAATCAGGTAAGCTTACAGCTCCAGCGAAAGTGGTTCAAGAATCAATAGTTGGACCTTCTTTAGGAGAAGAATCAATTAAGGCTGGATTTATATCATTTATCCTATCATTAGTTATAGTATTTGCATACATGCTATTCCTTTATAGTTTTGGTGGTATTGCAGCTTGTGTTGCATTAATAGTAAACTTATTCTTCCTATTTGGAGTTCTAGCTTCAATAGGTGTTGTCTTAACCTTATCTGGAATTGCAGGTATTGTTCTTATTCTTGCAATGGCAGTAGATGCTAACGTAATTATAAATGAACGTATCAAAGAAGAGTTGAGATCAGGTAAGAATATCAATAATGCAATTGCTGATGGATATAAAGCATCATACTCTGCAATTATTGACGGAAACGTTACAACATTAATAACAGGTATAATCTTAGCTTATTTTGGAGCTGGTTCTGTTATGGGATTTGCTATAACATTATCTATTGGTATTTTAACATCACTATTTACAAGTATTTTCATTTCACGTCTAACAATGGAATGGATGCTTAGCGTTAAAGCTCTAAAAAACAAACTTTCATTCTCAAATAAACTAATGGCTAACTTCTTATTAGATCCAAAATATAAATTTATTGAATCTGCAAAGAAACAATTAATAATTTTCGCATCTATTGCTATAATTCTAGGAGGTTTCATCGCAGTCAAAGGATTGGATTATGGAATTGACTTTACGGGAGGAAGAACTTATGTAGTTAGATTTGATCAAGATGTTAATGTAAATGAGATTAGAACTTCTCTTGAAAAGGAATTTGGATCTTCTCCTGAGGTGAAAACTTTCGGACCAAACTATCAAGTGAAAATTACAACAGACTATAAAGTTAAAGAAGATAATGAAGATGTTAAGAAAGAAGTTATAGCAAAGATATTTAACGGTACTAAAGCGTTTTATGCAAATAAAAATATAAGTATTGAACAATATCAATCAACTCTAAAATCTCCACTTGGTATAATTAGTTCTGAAGTTGTTGGGCCAACAATTGCAGACGATACCAAAACTTCTGCAATAATTGCGATTATATTCTCACTGATAGCAATGTTTATCTATATTGCTATGAGGTTCTCAAAATGGCAATATAGTCTTGGTGCAATTGCAGCACTAACATTTGACGCATTGTTTACTATTGGAATGTTCTCTGTTCTTGGAGGATTGCTTAACTTTAGTATGGATGTTGATATGAACTTTGTCGCAGCTGTGCTAACGGTTATTGGTTTCTCAATTAACGATACTGTTGTTATTTTTGATAGAATACGTGAAAATGTAAAGTTATACCCAAATCGTGAATTTGGAGATATAATGAACCTTTCACTAAACCAAACGTTAAGTAGAACAGTTAACACTATAGGTACGGTATTTTTATCTCTATTAATTATAATAATTTTTGGAGGTGATGTTTTAAGAGGATTTGCATTTGCATTAATGATAGGAACAACATCTGGAGTTTTCTCCACATTGTTTATAGCAAATCCAATTACTTACTTGTTAATTAAAAATAGAAATAACAAAAATGCTTTAAAGGTTAAAACAAAATAAGTCTTAATAATAAGTATTTATCATTTATAATTTTGGTTATATTGGTTTTTTATCTAAATTTGTGGCTTAAATATATGACAATATGAGTATATATGTTTTAATAGGAATAGCAGTTTTTGCATTGATATCCAAAAGATTATTTTCATCTTTGGGTAAGCAAATAAACGATTCTACGCCGCCAATATTTGAAGAAAAGAAGAAGAAAAACATATTTGAAGAGATTTTTGGAGAGTTTTTCGCCGATGTAGAAGACCAAAATATTTTAAAAAACGATAACGAGCCGATTAAAGAAAAAAGTAAACCGGTACCAATTATTAAGAATAAAATAAAAGAAGATAAACAAAATAGTTTCGAAATAAAGGAAGAAGATGAATTTGATTTAAGAGAGGCAATTATTTATTCAACAATATTAAATAACCCTTTCATAGATAAAAGTATATAGATATGAAATTTCATTCTTTACATAAATAATAATAAAAAAGAAATATGTTGAGAAAATTATTCTTTACTCTAGGTTTGTTTTTAACAACCAGTTTAATTTTGTACTCACAAGGAACTTTGACGGGTACAATTACCGATGCTAAAACAGGCGAACCTATGCCGTTCGTAAATGTTATTGTTGAACAAGGAGGTCAGCAAAAAGGAGGCGCTCAAACAGACTTAGATGGTAACTACCAGATTAAGCCTTTGAATGCTGGTAACTATGATGTCATTGCAAGTTTCGTTGGATATAAAAAAGCAATGAAAACAGGTGTTCGTGTTACAGCGACAGGTTATTCACCAGGAGGAAGCTTAGGTCTTGAACCAACGTCTACATCAATTGATGAGGTTGTTATTACAGGCTATGTTGTTCCACTTCTTGAATCTGGAACTGCAGAAACAGGAAAACGTATAACAAATGAAGACATTGATAAGATGTCTGCAAATTCTGTTGATGCAATTATTGCAACAGTAGGTGGTATATCAGACGTTGATGGAGGTGCCGGAACTGCTCGTGGAGAGGGTGGAATGGTAACCTATGTTAATGGTGTTGCTAAAAAAGGGAGTGTAAATCTTCCAAAAGCAGCTATCGCTGAAATTCAAGTTATCCTTGGAGGGACTCCTGCTCGATACGGAGAGTCTATTGGAGGAACAACAAATATTACTCTTAGGCCACCAGAAAATAAGTTAAGTGGTATGCTTAGATATCAAACCTCAGAACCATTAGATACAAGAGGATATCATAGAGTTGAATTCTATTTATCAGGTCCATTATATAAAACAGTTAATGATGGGATTGAAAAAAGTATTATTGGATTCCGTTTATCTGGATACAATTCATATAGTCAAGATGGATTAAGCAGACCTTCTGATAGCTATTTTTATATGTTAAAGAAAGATAAACAAGATTTTCTTAATGCTAATCCTTTAACACTTGATCCTGTATCGGGAGCAGTTTACAATACTGCTGCTTTTTTAAGATTAGACGATTTTGAACAAGTAGGAAGAAAACCAAATATGTGGAGTAATGGTATTTATTTAGAAGGTGGATTAGATATCCGTTTTTCTGATAATAGCATCCTTCAAATTAATGGAGAATATATAAATAGTATTGGAAAGAATCCTTCTGGATCTTCAATGCTACTTAACAACAATAATAACTCAGAATCTAAAGGCAACAGCTTCCAAATTATGGCTGACTTTACTCAAAAATTCTCATCTCCTTCTGAAACTTCAAAAATCAAAAATATTATCTTTAATATGAATGGATCTTTTGAAAGAGCATATAACGAATCTTTTAGTGCAAATCATGGTGATGACATATTCAAATATGGTTATGTAGGAACTTTCAATACTTTAAAGAGAAATACTTATGCTCTAACAAGAATGGAAGTTAATGGTGTTATGCAAGACGTAATGGAACATAATGGTTGGTTAGACTATCAAGTAGATTTCAAACCATCCGATGCTAATCCAGGTCTTTCAAGATATACTTGGCAACTTTATAACGATCCAAACTTCTCATCAATTAGATCTTCTTTGATTAATTATGACTATATTAGATCTTATTCAGGTTTAACAAATGGAGATAGACCAAGTAGTATTTATCAAATGTTCCCTGGTTCATTTTCATGGACAAACGTTGGAACACCTACAAGTGGGTTCTCAAAATCTGAAACTCAAAACGTTTACCTATCTGCTAAAGTTTCAGCCGATATTGGAAAACACTCTCTTGAATTTGGATTCCAATATGACCAAACAACATCTCGTGCATATTCAATCGGAGCGTCTTCTTTGTGGACAATAATGAAACAAGAAGCTAACTCTCATATCTTGTATCGTGATTTAGAAAACCCAATAATTGATAATTCTGGTTCTATTCCTTATGTAACTTATAATAGAGCTTACGACCAAGCTAGTCAAACTTATTTTGACAGAGCTTTAAGAGATAAATTAGGATTAAGTGTTGATGGAACAGAATTTATAGACATAGATAGTTATGACCCTTCTACTTTCTCATTAGATATGTTCTCAGCTGATGAATTATTTAATAATGGAGGTGATAATTCAATAGTTTCATACTATGGTTATGATCATAGAGGAAATATGGTTAAGGGAAAACAAAACCTTCAAAGTTTCTTCTCTGACCCAACAAATAGAACATTGGGAGCTTGGCAACCAATTTATATGGCAGGATATGTTCAAGACCAATTCTACTTTAAAGATTTAATTTTCAATATTGGGTTCCGTGTTGATAGATTCGACGGAAATCAAATGGGATTAAAAGATGATTACTTATTATATTCTTCATATACAGCTGGAGAATTAGAAATTCCAAATCGTCCTTCAAGCATTGGAGATGATTATGTAGTATATGTAAATAGCTTAAGTGGAAGTACTACAGTTAGTGATGCTGGCAAGGATGGTTTTATTAGAGGATACAGAAATGGCAATACTTGGTATAATTCTAATGGAGAAATTGTTTCAAACCCAACTGATATTTCTGGATCATCAGGCCAACCTCTTCCATTTAGAAAAGGTAGATTAAATGATACAGGACTTCCTTATGAAATTTCCACTGATGCTTTTGAAGACTATAAACCACAAGTAATAGTAATGCCACGTATCGCTTTTTCATTCCCAGTAAGTGATAAATCTGAGTTCAAGGCATCTTATGATATGATTGCTCGTCGTCCTCAAGGTGGATGGCAAGCTAATTACGTTGATTACCTATTTATGGAAAGACAATCAGGTAAAACACTTGCAAATCCAAACCTAAAACCTGAAAAAATCACTAACTACGAATTAGGATTTACTCAAGTATTATCAAGATCTTCAGTATTAATTATGTCTGCATACTATAAAGAAACAAGAGATTTAATTGCTTTAGTTCAATATGTAGGAGCTGACCCAACATCATTATACTATTCATACGGTAACCAAGACTTTAGAACAACAAAAGGTCTTACTGTTACTTACGAATTAAAGAGATCAAGTAATTTACGTCTTAATGCAAACTACACTCTTCAATATGCTGAAGGAACAACAGGATTACCACAATCAACAATTGTTTCTTTAATTCAAGCAGGTTATCCAAACATTAAGATGTTATATCCTATTGGTGATGATAGACGTCATGAGTTTAAATTACAATTAGACTTCCGTTACCAAGGAGGAGATAAATATAATGGTCCAACTTCAAAAAGAATTGTAACAGACCAATCAGGAGAAGAAAGAGTTAAAATAACAAAATGGTTACAAAACTTTGGAGTTAACTTAACAGGAGTTGCTCAATCAGGAAGACCTTATACAAAATATTTCAGCAATACTCAGCAATCAATAGTTGGTAGTTTCAATGGAGCAAGACTTCCTTGGATATTTAGAATTGACCTTAATATCGATAAATCTTACGATATTAAAGTTGGAAAGAAGATGACCCAATTAAATCTTTTTGCTAGAATAAATAATGTATTAAATATTAAGAATATTGCAAGTGTGTTCGGAGTTACTGGTGACCCAGACGATAATGGTTACTTAACTGACCCAGAAACACAAACAATTATTGCGAACCAATTAGATCCAAATTCTTTCAGAGATTACTATTCAATGTATTTAAACAATATTGAATACAATTATCAAAGACCAAGAATGGTTTATTTAGGAGTTGCTTATACATTTTAATTAATAGATTAGATAGAAAATTATTGAAAGATGAAACATATATTTAAAATAACAACGTTAGTTTTAATCTACCTTAGTCTGCAAAGTCCAGTATTTGCAAGAGAGTTTAGAGAAGGTACGGTTAAAAAATCTGCTAATTCGACAAAAGACGCCGCGACTGGTGTTGAAAGATGTAGAAGAGCTCAAGGTTCTGCAGAATTAAGTATCAATAATGTTAGAGCGCGTATTAACACTGGTGGTAATATGTGGTATGACGGAAACACAGCAAGATATTATGTGCCAAAAGATGGTAGTAGTACTGCGATGTTCTGTGCAGCATTATGGATTGGTGGACAAGACGAAAACAAACAGTTAAGAGTAGCTGCATTGCGTTTTGGACAAGATGGAGACGATTTCTGGCCTGGTCCATTAACAGTTGACAAAAATGCTGCTGTTAATAAATCAGTTTGTGAAAAATGGGATAAACATTTCCGTATCACAAAGGCTGAAGTTGAAGCATTTGTTGCAGGATGTCAAAAAAATGCACAAGGTCAAATTATTGGAGGTCCAACAGATCAAAATTTAGTTACTGAAGCAATTAAAACTTGGCCTGCACATCCAGAAAATTATGCTGAATTAAACCAAACTAAATACTTAGCTCCTTTTAAGGACGTAAATGGTGATGGTATATATCGTTATCAAGATGGTGATTATCCATACTATGATTTTAATGGAGACCTTTGCCCAGTTGTTGCAAAACAAAGTGGTCAAAAATACAATCCAATTAGAACTATGGAAGACTCAATTGGAACAGGTGGACAACCAGTTCATGGTGGAATTTTAGTTGACCAAGTTCTTAAGGGAGACGAGACTCTTTGGTGGGTATTCAACGATAAAGGAAATGCTCATACAGAATCAAAATCTGCAAACCCAATTGGTTTAGAAATTCGTGCTCAAGCTTTTGCTTTTAGTATGAATGACGAAATCAATAATATGACATTCTATTCTTACGAAATTATTAACCGTTCAACATTTACTCTTCAAAACACATACTTTAGTCAATGGGTTGACCCAGACTTAGGATATGCATTTGACGATTTCGTTGGTTGTGATGTTAAGAGAGGTTTAGGTTATTGCTATAACGGAAATGCAGTAGATGGTCCTGGAACAGGAGCATATCCTGGAAATCCTCCAGCAATTGGTATCGACTTTTTCCAAGGACCTTATTTAGATTCAGACGGAATTGATAATCCAAAAGTTTATATTGACTTAGTAAGAAATGGTGCTGATGCTGCTTGGTTATTAGAAGATCAGTATCAAAAAAGAAATCAAAACAATGAATTCGTTCTTGATGGAAACGGTAATAAAATCTTAGATACATTAAAAGTAACTGCAGATGCTGAAAGATTTATTCAGTATTGGTATAACGTAAACGATAAAATTACTAATGGAGCAAACATTAACGGTGTTAACTTTGGAAATGGTATTATTGATGACGAACGTTTTGGTATGAGAAGATTTGTTTACTATGAAAATAGTGGACACTCAACCAAAGGGGAACCAGATAGAGCAACTGACTATTATAACTATCTAAGAGGAATGTGGAAAACAGGTGTAACTATGACCTTTGGTGCTGATGGTACTTCTGGAACAATTCCTTGTGATTTTATGTTCCCTGGAACAACAGACATTTGGAATTGGGGTACAAAAGGAGTTGTCCCTAACATCACAGACACAAGAGGATGGACTGAGGAGTCTTCAAATAACCCTTCAGGTGATAGACGTTTTATGCAATCAGCTGGACCTTTCGAACTTAAGCCAGGTGCTATAAACTATATTACTGTAGGTATCCCATTTGCTCAAGCAGCATCAGGTGGACCTTACGCATCAGTAACACTATTAAGACAAATTGATGATAAATGTCAAGCATTATTTGATAATTGTTTCAATTTATTAGAAGGTCCTGATGCACCAGACTTAACAATAAAAGAATTAGACAGAGAGTTAATTCTTTTCCTCACAAACGATTCTCCATCATCTAACAATATAAATGAATCATTTAACAAGATTGATATTTCAATTCCTGTAAAATATGATAACATTGAGAGAATTGATACTATCCTACTTGACGTCAATAATGTTCCTTATATCCATTCATTTGATAGAGTAACGAGTACTACAGAATACAATCAATATTATAAATTTGAAGGATATCAAATCTTCCAATTAAGAAACAATAAGGTATCTGTATCTGATATTTATGATGAAGATAAAGCAAGATTAGTTGGACAATGTGATATTAGAAACTTTGATAAAAATCAAAATAATCAATCAATTGCAAAGCTTGTTAACTATTATAAAGATGATAATATTGGTGATTTAGTTCCAAAAATAATGGTTGACGGTTTAAATAGAGGAATCAATCATACATTCAAAATTACTGAAGATAAGTTTGCTACAACAAATGATAAAACAATTGTTAATAATAAGAAATACTATTATGTAGCTATTGCTTATGCTCATAACAATTTTAAACCATTTAATTCTACCGACCCTACAAAGTTCGACGGACAAAAAATTACATATTTAGCAAGTAGAAAAACAGGAATGGGTAGAAGTATTGAGCCAACAATTGCAATACCTCATAATGTAGTTCCTGAGCAAGATGGTACTTTGGTTCAATCAACTTACGGAACTTGTCCTGAAATTACTCGAATTGAAGGAAATGGTAATGGAGGAATGATTCTTAATTTCAAATCAGAAACTTTAGAACAAATAATGGGAAAGGCAAATGAAGAACCTGCTGGTTTATCTTTTGTTACAAATCTTCAATACGAACAAGATTTTGGACCTTTAAATATTAAAGTTATCGACCCTATCAAACTTCGTCCAGGTAAATTTATTATAAAAATCATACCTTCTGATTCTACAAACAACCTAATGTATGGTAAATGGAAACTGCAAAATGTTGATACTCTTCAACCTTTATATACTGTAAAAGTTGATGGAGTTTCTACACCAGTTTATTCAATTACATCTGATAGAATAATAAAAGATATCAACGAACAAGTTATTTTCCCATTAGGAATATCAATATCTCTTACTAATCCACAACCAACAGTTACTCCTTTATCTCTTAAGATTAATCTATATAACAAACAAGACAGAGTATCCGGAGGTGATTTAAGTGATGGGACTGACTTATATTCAAGCATTGTCACTAAAGATCCAAACAAAACTTGGTTATTTGGATTATCTGATAATGACGGAAGTGATTTAACCAACTGGATTAAATCTGGAAGTAAAATTTCTTCTGAATCTATAATTAGAGCTTTCCCTGCTTTAGATGAAACTTCAGCTGGAGATGTTATCGATTATTTATCACAAGACTATTATTATTCAGTTCCTAAATTCGTTTGGAATCCTGCAAATAACAAAAACGACACAATTTTCACTCATTTTCCAATTGATAAAAATCAAGACTATGAAGAATTTGGTGGAGGCTGGTGGGCTCCATATAGATTAACTTCTGTATATACTAATTATGCTGGAACAGTAATCCCTCATCCTGGATTCTCTTACTACCACTTAAGCACATTTACAGACACACCTCTTCCTATTACTAAATTTAGAATGGATCCATCATATATCTACTCTACATCATCAAATGATATGTCAAATCTTGCATCTGTTGATATCGTTTTAACAAGCGATAAAACAAAATGGACAAGATGCCCTGTTATTGAAATGGGAGAAGATACAGAACAAACCGAAGGAAATGCTAAGAGATTCCAGTTAAGAAGGCATGCATCTGTTGACAAAAACGGACAACCAGTGGGTGATGGTACTCAAGGTTGGGGATGGTTCCCTGGTTATGCTATTAACCTTGAAACAGGTCAAAGATTAAATATGATCTTTGGTGAGAACTCACAACTTGGTGAAGAAATGCCAGGAAATGGTAGAGACCTAATTTGGAATCCAACTTCTATTGCTTTTAGTAGTGGAGACCCTGTTTTTGGAGGAATGCATTATATCTATGTTTTAGGTGCTTCTGAATATACTCTTTTCACTCCTAATAGTGTTGAGTCAAATAAAGTTTCAAGAATTGTTAATCCACCTTCTTACTATGATGTTGATGGTTCAGGCAATAAGGATATGGGAACTTGGGCATATAATAGCTTAAGAAAATTAGATGTTCTTAATTTAGGAAATGTTTCTCCATACAATAGTGATTACAAAAATGCTAATCTTATTCCTGCTATGGAAGTATTTGGTTCAGTTATGTGGGTAGGAATGCCATTAGCAACTGCTTTTGACAATGCTCGTTTAGCTCAAATCCCAACAGATGTTAAGATATCACTTAGAGTACGTCAACCATATAAAAGGAATTATATAAACAACCTTAATGGTGCATCTGCTTCTCCTCAAAATAACAACTTCCCAATGTACGAATTTACAATAACTAACAATATTGCTTCTTCAGTTGGAAACTTAGAATTAGCTAAATCAGAATTAGATCAAGTATCTGTTGTTCCTAATCCTTATTTTGCAGCATCACTCTATGAGGGAGACCAAGTTGAGAACCTTGTTAAGATTTGTAATTTACCACCTGATTGTTATGTAACAATTTATTCTGTTGATGGAACTGTTGTAAGAAAGCTTCGTGGACCATCAAGAAACTTGGTTTCAGGAAGAGGTTCTGCACTAACATCAATAGATTGGGATTTGAAGAATCATAAAGGTTTGCCAATCTCAGGAGGCGCATACTTAATACACATAAAGGCTGATGGCGTTGGTGAAAAGATAGTTAAATGGTTTGGTGCTTTACGCCCAGTTGATTTAAACTCTTTCCAATAATTTATAATTAGCACTGATTGAAATATTTTAAATAAGATAGATATGAAAGATATATATAGAATATTTGCTTTTGTCATGTTAGGAGTTTTACTATTCTCCAATGTGAATCTAAAAGCAGGGAACGACGACAGAAGAGGGACTGCTGGTGCAGGGTCGCTTTTGATAAACCCTTGGGCTAAGAGTGCTGGTTGGGGAGGAGTAAACACAGCATGTGGAACAGGTATTGACGCTTTGTTTTCAAATGTTGCAGGTTTAGGACGTATCTCAGGAACAGAGGCTAACTTTTCTTACAACAATTGGTTAGATAACTCAGGAGTTGGAGTTAGTTCAGTTGGACTTGGTCAAAGCCTTGGTGACTACGGAGTTATTGGATTGTCAGTTACTTCGATGAGCTTTGGTTTAAATAATAGAACAGGTGTTAATAGCCCAGAGTTCAATAATGGAACTTTCTCAATCTCTAATATGAATATTGGAGTTTCATTTGCTAAAGCTTTCTCCACATCAATATATGGGGGAGCAACTCTTAAGGTTGTAAACGAAGGAATAGATAATGTTACAGCAACAGGTGTTGCAATTGATGCAGGTATCCAATATGTAACAGGTGAAAACTACGAAATTAAATTCGGTATAACTCTTAAAAACTGGGGACCATCAATGAGTTATAGTGGTGACGGATTATCTGTAAATGCAATTTACGGAGGTTCTGGTCACTCTCAATCTCTTGAACAACGTTCTCAAAGTTATGAGATACCATCAAGTTTAAATATTGGAGCCTCTTATGACTTCTTGTTTTCAGAAAACCAACATCGTCTAACAACAGCAGTAAATTTCTCATCAATGGCATTTTCAAAAGACCAATACACATTAGGACTTGAATATGCATTTGCTAAGATATTTATGCTGCGTTCTTCATACACCTATGAAGATGCAATAACTACAAGTGTTTACAATGTTGACGCAGGATCAACTACCCTTTATTCAGGATTTGCAGCAGGAGCATCAGTAATAGCTCCAATTCAAAAAGCAAAGAATGATAAAAACGGAGTTAATCTATCAATAGATTACGCATATAGATTGACTAAGATTGCAGGAGGAATTCATACCATAGGTTTGGTTCTTTCCTTGTAAGACAAATACTTAATTAAATAAATGAATCGAAGACCTTTATTTAAGGGTCTTCGATTCTTTTTAATCCATAATACAATATATTATGACAAAAGTAAAATATTATTCGGAGGAGGGGTTGCAAAAGCTGAAATTAGAATTGCAAAACCTTATATCAGTTGAGCGTCCTGCCATCTCTGCCGCAATAGCTGAGGCAAGAGATAAAGGAGACTTATCTGAAAATGCAGAATACGATGCGGCAAAAGATGCTCAAGGGCACTTAGAAGCAAAGATTTCTAAACTACAAACCCTAATTTCAAATGCTCGCCTACTTGATGAAAGCAAGATAGACACTTCAAAAGTCTTGCTTCTTTCTAAGGTAGAGTTTATTAACCTTGCTACCAAAAAGTCGCAAGTATATGAAATTGTGCCAGAAAGCGAAGCAAATCTTAGAGAAGGAAAGATATCTGTTACATCACCAATTGCAAGTGGAATGCTTGGCAAGAAGGAAGGGGATATTGCAGAGGTTGAAGTTCCGGCTGGGGTTTTGAAATTACAAATCGTTAAAATAACAAGAGATTAATATGGCAACTCTATTTTCAAAAATTATTGCAGGAGAAATACCTTCCTATAAGGTAGCAGAAACCGAGAATTGCTTTGCATTCTTAGATATATCACCACTTGCAAAGGGACATACCTTAGTTGTTCCAAAGAAGGAAATAGACTATATATTCGATATTGAGGATGATTTACTCTCAGAGCTTAATATCTTTGCTAAAACGCTCGCAAAAGCCATACAAAAAGCATTTCCTTGCCCTAAAGTAGGACTTGCAGTTGTTGGACTTGAAGTTCCACACGCACATATCCACCTTGTGCCAATTAACAGTGTAGGAGATTTAGACTTTAAGCGTCCAAAATTATCATTATCAAAAGAAGAATTTGAGGAAATCTTAGCTCAAATACAAGAAAATCTATAGTAGATTACTAAAACAAAACACTTATAATTCAAAAAGCGGAGAAGGAGATAATCTTTCTTCGCTTTTTTTATGCAGTATCAAAGAAGGCTCTATTAAATTTGTATATGAAACCAATAAAATCAAAGTCGAAAATTCACCAAACAAAGCTTTAAATTCATAGAATCAAGTCTTAAATTTCTATCTCTTTGTTTAATCTTGCTAAGATGCCCATCTCAAGCTGCTAAGATGCCCATCTCAAGATGCTAAGATGGGCATCTCAGTAAGCTAAGATGGGCATCTCAGCAAAATGCTTCTTTGTTCTAATAATTTAATACAGCGTTTCAATAATTTAATAGTGCGTTTTAGTAATTTCTTATTGTCTTTCTGTTTTCTTAGATAGCAATTTAAGGTTTAATTTCTGGAATTGATGGGTCTTATCCTTTTCATTACATGAGTTTTAGACTGAAATTATCTGAGAATTTTGGTAAATATTATCTCTCACCATTATTCTGTATGTGGAATTATGCATTCTGATCTTTTTTAATATGATTTTGGAGTTTAATTAGTAGAAAAAAGATTTGGATATCTTATTTAATGAAGTATTGTTGTGAGGATTTGATGGGATTTTATTGAGTTTGGACTTAGGAGATGGGTCTCGTAGAATTTTATTAATATATTTAGGATTTGTGTTTTCTCCTCTTTTGTCAGCTCTATTTGATTTTGGTTTTCTTGTATTGTGTTTCCTGAAAAGAGAAACGCCGAGAAAAGGGCTGATTCTTTCTTATCAAGGTAGTTTATATGAGATGGGTTTGTCTTTAGGAAATATCCTTTTAGAAGATCGAAGTATTGGTTTTCACAGGTGTAGTTATTCATTGGCTGAAATCCTAAATGCTCACTTAGTTCAGTTAGGAAATAGAGATGAAAGGTTGAAAACTGATTTTGTAGTGAGTTAAGGGCTTTGATTTTCCCTTCTATAAATTCATATATTTCCTCGTTTTTCTCTTCTTCTCTAAGGCATTGATTTATGATGTCGGAGATGAAAAATGCAAGTGTTGTTTTCTTTATGTCAGAGAATAGGGGGGTGAGGTCGTAATCTATTTTTGCTTCACTTATTAGTTGTAAGTCTTTCTTAGGATTGTTATATGCTTCGAGGTCTAAGATATATAGGGGTTGAAATAGATTGGAACGGAGTTTGGCTTTTGGGTTCCTGCTTCCTTTTATAATATAAGATTTTACTCCAAACTCTTTTGTAAGTATTTTTACTATTATGCTGGTTTCTGAATAGGCAAAAGATTTGAGGACTATGCCTTTTGTTTTGAAAATCATTTAGATAATCTATCTTATGAATAGGATTTTCCCTACTGCTGTTTCTTTTCCTTCTTCTGCTGAGCCGAAAACTAAATAGACTCCTGAGCTTACTCTTTCTCCATTAAAGTTTTTCCCATTCCAAACGGCTTGTCCTCCAATTGATTTAAGGTGTGCTACCATGTTTCCAGTGATGTCTGTTATCCTTACGTCAGAATCAAAAACAAAGCCCTTAATTGCTATTATTCCGTTATAGTCTGGCTTAACTGGATTTGGGTATGCTGTTAGACTTCCTGCTTCTTCTGCTGCATTGGTTGATTCTGCTTTGTATGATAGAAGTCCAAGGTCTGTTCCTATATAGATTTCGCCTGTTTTTTGCTCCTGTGCCATTGTTATTATCCTATTGGAATAGAGTGGTGAGTTCTCTGCAGTAAAGTGATATAGTTGCTTATCTCCATTTGGTGAGAATACAAATATTCCGTTTCTTTCTGTACCAACCCATTTCCTATTTCCTCCATCATTCATTATGCAATTGATGTTGTCGAAATTAAGTAAGTACTGTGCTATGCCTTCTTCTTGGTATATTATATTATTACATGTAATGGATGATTTGTTAGTTTGTCCTAGTTCAAAAAGGTTCTCTAAGGAGTAAATTACTTTTATTCCCTTGTCTGTTCCTATCCAAATCTCACCCTCACTATCTTGAACCATACAATTAACTTTATTGGACTGGTCTTTGGCTCCATTGTTTGGGTCTATAACTATTTGATTGTTTTGATTGTCTATTGCTAATATCTCATTTCTGTTTGTCCATAAGAATTTATAATAGTTGCCATGGTTAAACTTATCTAACATTAGCCCCAATATCTCTGCTTGACCAATGTTGTTGAATGTGTTGAAACTTCCCCACTCATCCCTATAATTAAGATAGCAAAATGCTTCACTGGAAAGAGAGTTTGCAACAACAAGATTTGATGATAGGTCGTATTCTGCCCCTGCTATCCTATACCCATAAACATTGTCTTTAAGGACATTATTGGTATTTGTGCTATCCCATACTTTAATAATTTTATTATCTAAGATCTCAATAACTCCATTCCACCATGAGGCTGCCATTAGGTGTTTTGGGTTTCTTGGGTCAACGCTAACGTGAATTATATCTTTTATAATATTGCTATAATCTCGGTAATTGCTTAAACAGTCCCAATATGAACCATCAAACTGATAGATGTTTCCGGGATATCCTCTTGGGGCATTCTGTATGTTCCTACCTCCGGGTGCAACATATATAATGTCATTAGCTGCTGTGATTGAGAAAACAGCATTTGACAATGGTCCATTAGGATAGATTGATTTTGCAACTGAATTAGACTTAAAGTCTTTCAAGAAGATTAGACCTCCTGCTTTTTCGTGTGAGAGCCAAAGCTCATCGCCTTGAATAATTACATCTCCAACCTCAGGTGTTATTTCTAAATTATTATAATCGTTAGTTATTTGTCCCCACTCAACATCGATTATCTTTTGCTGGCTATAGTTTGAATCGTAAATAATTATTGCTTGGTTTGAAGAACCCCATGTTTTTAAAACTAAGTAATCATCAGTTGGCTTAATCCAATATGTTAAGAGGTCTGCAAAAACTGTATCCCACTGACCGTTACTTCTTTCTAATAGGTGTATAAAGTTATCATCAATCTTTATTCCTGCCATAAGCCTATCTTTATATTTAAAAAGATATTTAATCTCTGTGTCGTTTGGGTTGTCAAGGCTTTCGTATTTCTTCCAAGTTTCGCTTGTTGCTAAGGCTGGTGATTTGTAGGGAGCAGAAAATAGCCCGTTGACGGTTGCTGCATAAATTGTATCATTATCAATCACAGATGAATTAACATTTATCTTGGAGCTATTGTATCCTATATAGTATGTTTCAAAGATTTCTTTTCTTTCTAAATCTAAAACAACTATTCCAAACCCACAAGATAAGTAGGCTTTCTTATTGTTAAACATTATATTGTTAATTGATTTACTTCCTTCAATTGAACGAACTTTTATGTCTGGGATATTATATACTTTATCCTTTTGAATAATATCAATGTTGGAATTATCATAGACAACAATAATAGATTTTGTGGTCTTATCGTAAGCAAGTTGAACAATTTCAGCATCTGTTAGTCCATTGACTTTTGAAAATCTCTCAATTGAATTGTCGTCCTTGTCATAATAAAACATAGCACTTCCGGCTGAGACTAAAATTCTATCTTCAACTAAGGCTAATTTTTGAGTTTGGTAATAAGACAAGTGGTCTCTCCAAGAACCAATAGGGACATTAGAATATTGAGCCTTTGAACTATAAGGCATTAATATTGTTATTAATGAAATAAGGAGTATTGAGAATACCAGATTAATAGTTTTCATGCGTTAAATATTGTTGTACAATTGTAAAATACTTAACGCATTAGAATATTAAATATTGTTTTAGTTAACAGCCTCTTTTAACCTTTCAGCATTTTCGGCTAATTGGAGTGCATCAAGAATTTCTTGAAGGTCTCCGTCCATAAAGGCAGTAAGGTTATACATTGTATAGTTTATTCTATGATCACTAACCCTTGACTGAGGATAATTATAGGTACGAATTTTTGCACTCCTGTCTCCAGTTGAAACCATTGTCTTACGCTTAGAGGACATCTCTTCCAAATACTTATTATATTCTAATTCAAAAAGCCTTGTCCTTAAAACAACCATTGCTTTTTCAAGATTCTTTATCTGAGATTTTTGGTCTTGACATGAAACAACAATCCCTGTTGGAACGTGAGTAAGTCTTATTGCTGAATATGTTGTGTTGACTGATTGACCACCAGGACCTGATGAACAAAAAGTATCTTTCCTAATATCTGATTGTTTTAAATCAACATCAAATTCTTCAGCCTCAGGCAAAACAACTACAGATGCAGCAGAGGTATGAACCCTTCCTTGCGTTTCTGTTTGTGGAACTCTTTGAACTCTATGAACTCCTGATTCATATTTCATTTGTCCATAAACTCCATTTCCAGTAACGTTAAGAACAACTTCCTTATAGCCCCCAACTGTTCCTTCTGTTGAGTCAACAACATCAAATTTCCAGCCTTTTCTTTCAAAGAATTTTATATACATTCTATATAAATCGCCTGCGAAAATACTTGCTTCATCTCCACCTGAGCCTGCTCTAATTTCAAAAACTGCATTCTTGCTATCTTGTGGATCAGACGGAACAAGCATTAATCTAATATCGTCCTCCATCTCATCCCTTCTGTGAATTAGGTCGTTTAATTCTTCCTTTGCCATCTCACGGAATTCTTCATCCTTTTCAGTATTAAGAACTTCCTTTGCATTGGTTATGTTTTCTAAGGTGTTCTTGTATTCTTTGTAGGCATCAATAATAGGTTCGAGGTCTTTATAATCTTTATTTAGCTTTACATAACGCTTCATATCAGACATTATCTCTGGCTGATTAATTTGATCTCCTATTAAGAGGAACTTTGAATAAATTGCTTCTAACTTATCTAACATATATTAAAATTTTGAGGTGCAAAAATACAACTAAATCTTCGTTTAATAAACTTTTGACTATGTTTTCTCGATTTATTTTTAGATATTTGCAAATTATAATCTTAAATTGGTATGAAAAAGTTATTTTATCTTATTGCATTTATCTCAATAGTTCTATCTCTTGTAATATTAAGTGGTTGTAAGAAAAAAGACTCCACATCATCACAAGAACAAACCAAATCATCAGTTAATCCAAAAAACCTTCCATCATCGGGTGGTAAGACTTTGGAAATGATATTAGTTTCTCCTGATGAAGTTTATAACGGAGAGCTTAGAGACACAATAGGAACATATTTTTTGAAAGCTTGTGAAGGAATTGCAAACCCTGAGCCACTTTTCGATATTGTACAAATGCAACCAAAAGCTTTCTATAATTCGGAGATGTTCCAAAAACATAGAAACATCTTTGTTATAGACTATTCACCTAATAACACTGAAAACGTTATTTTCCAAAACATAGATTATAAGTCATTTCCTCAAGCGTACTTCCAAATTATTGCAAATAACAGAGATAGCCTCTACAAAATGATTACAAAATATGCTCCAACAATCATTAATCAATTCTATGATAATGAACATAGGAGAGTTGCAGCAGCATTTAAGAGATTGGAGAATGTTGATTTAACTAAGAAACTAAGAAGCACCTTCAAACTTTCACTAACATTTGCAAGAGAGTTTTCTATTTCTAAGTTTGAAGATGATTTCGCATGGATTAGAAAAGACTATAGAGTTAAGGCTGATCAAAAAACATTAAATGTTATGATTTATAAGACTCCTTTCTTAGGAGATGGGATGTTTAATGAAGAAAAGATAATTGAACTAAGAGATAAGATTTCAAAAGAAAATATACCCGGACCAACAAGAGGTTCATATATGGGAACTGAAAAGAGATTCCCATTTTCAAGAAAAACTATTAGTATTAATGGTCAACCAGCAATTGAAACCAGAGGTCTTTGGCGTCTGTTTAATGATTTCATGGGAGGCTCTTTCATTAACTACTGTTTTTTAGATGAAAAGAATAATCAATTCATAATGATTGATTGTTTTTCGTACTCTCCTAATCAAAATAAGAGAGACGAATTAATGCAGTTAGAATCAATAGTATATAGTTTAAAAATAGAATAATCCTTATTTCCTTCGTAATGTAAAAAAACAATAGTATTTTTGCACTTTATTTTAAGGGATAAATTTATTAACAAAAATCATATAATCATATGAAACCTAAACGTATAGAGCATATAGGTATAGCTGTTTCCAATTTAGAAGAAGCAATTAAATACTGGGAAGATGTTATGGGA